>SLAN01000124.1 GCA_007126865.1 Spirochaetales bacterium
CCGCCTCTAAAGGTTCCGGGGCCGGAGTGATGAGCAGGGCTCCAAACGCGAAGAGAACGCTCCATATCAATACCCGCGAACGTGCCGGCCGGCGCTGCATCCGAGGAAACTCCTTGAAAGACACTCGTACTGGTAGGGTAGTTCGCCGGAACCTGCGTGTCAACGTTACGGGTTGTGCGTTGTGTCGCGAGATGCGTTGCCGAAACTCCTCCGTGGCGGTACCTTCTGGCTGCTTGGGTCGATGCAATTTAGTACCGAGGAGTGACATATGGCGCGCCTACCGTCGAAGCCCTTTTCCGAGTACCCGTGGCACATCAGGTGGTTTCTGCGCCGCCAACGGCGGAAGTACGGGCGAGTGCTCGCTCCGTCGTTGTTGTGGGGGCGACTACCGGGCGCGTTTTGGGGCATGCTGGCGACGCTTGGTGCGTTTCAGCGCCGCCGCTACCCGATCGATACCGCGTTGCGCAGCCTGGTTTCGATTCGAATTGCGCAGTTGAACGGCTGTTCGTTCTGCGTGGACCTCAACGCCTACAACTACCTGCGCGCGAGCGGCGCGGCCGAGAAGGCCGCCGGACTGGCTTACCTCGATGAAAGTCCGTTGTACAGCGAGCGCGAGCGTGCAGCGGTGCGATACGCCGAGGCCATGACCGAGCGGTGCGCTTCGCTGCGAGACACCGATATAGCCGCGCTCCGCACTGAGTTCAGCGACGATGAGATCACCGCGCTGACCGCCTGGATCGCGTTTCAGAACATGAGCGCCAAGTTTAACGCCGCGCTCGGGGCCGAAGAGCACGGCTTCTGCCGCCTCGATTCTCGCAGCGGTTAAGCTACGTTCACCGAAGCGGTGTTGAGGCGGTGCGTGCATTCTTGGGCATTCGTTACTTGCGTTTGCGGCACGAGACCGATACGATAACTGCACCATGAAACTCTCAACCAAACTCAATCTCGCTGTGTTCGCGTTGGTAATCGGTTTCGGACTGAGCATCGCGATGCTCGCCAACACCGCGATGACCGCCCGCGCCACGCAGGGAGTGGTCGATGCGAGCCGAGTTGCCTTACGCGAAACAAATGCAATTATGCAGACAATGCAGCGTCTGATGTACACCACAGAAGATATTGGTCCGCTGCTTGACGAGTTCATCGAGCGGCGCCGAACCGCAAACGCCGCGATGGAGGAGCTCGCGAATCATCCTGACCTTGATCGCCTACATTCCGATCTGGAGCGGCGCATGTCCGGCATGCGGGCGGTCTGGGCGTCGGTTACCACCGGTGGACTCGAGGACGTCGAGAACGGCGTACGGGAAGTACTCGAGATGGACCTACCCGGGGGGATAGAGGTGGTGCCGGGCATTCTCAGGTTGCGGCACTCACTCGAGGGCGAGCAGCTCGACGTGAACGTGCTCCCAACGCTAATGCTGATCGAGCGAAACATCGACCATGCGGTCTCGGTATCCGGGTGGTTCCTGGACGATACCTTGAACTCGGTCGCGGCGGCGGCCTCGGCCAACTCGGCGGCGGTGGTCGCGTACAATTTGCGATTATCGCTGATCGTTGCCGCGGTGGTAACCGTGGCGGCGGTTACCTTCGTTCTGCTCATCGCGCGAAGCATCACGCGCCGTGTCTCCGCCCTCGAAGAGCTGATAGCGGCGATGGCCGAGCGCAACTTCCAGGTGCATTCCGAGATTGCCGGCAAGGACGAGCTGGCCTCGCTCGGCCGAAACGTGAACCGGGTGCGCGATGCGGTCTCGGAGTTCTTCAGCGCTGTCCGGGAGGCTGTCGGTCAGACGCACGAGTTGCAGGAGAGCCTGGGAAGCAGCTCTGAACAGGCCACCTCCGCACTCAACGAGATATCCAAGAACATAGAGGGCATCCGAGAGCAGTTCGGTACCCTGGACCGCAGCGTCTCCACCTCTAATGAAGCGGTCTCGAGCATCGATGCCCGCGTTCGTAGTTTAGCAGAGGACATTGAGACACAAGCCACCAGTATCAACACGGTGTTTAGCTCGATAGAGGAGATGAACGCCGGCGTTCAGAACGTAACCGGGCTCTCGAGTGACCGGCAGCAACGCGCCGAGCGGATATCCGCAACGGTATCCGAGAGCGCCGAGACGGTCCAGAGCACCAACGCGTTGATTCGATCGATCTCGCGCGAAATTGACGATATCCTCGAGATAATCGACATCATAAACGGCGTGAGCGAGCAGACGCACCTGCTCTCGATGAACGCCGCGATCGAAAGTGCACACGCCGGAGAGGCGGGCAAGGGCTTCGCGGTGGTCGCCGAGGAGATCCGGAAGCTGGCGCACAGCACCTCGGAGAACGCCGGGCGTATCGAGCAGAACCTTCGCGGCATGACCGACAAGATTCGTGAGGCGCTCGAGGCCAGCGAGACCTCCACCGAGAGCTTTGAGAGTATTCAGTCGGAGGTCAAAGGCTTCGCCGACGCGATGGCCGAGATCTCGCAGAACATGCGGGAACTTTCGCAAGGAAGTCGGGAGGTGCTGGACTCCACCGCCGCACTTTCGGAGATAACCGAACGCATCCGCGAAAGCTCTCATCTGATGCAAAGCGGCTCGAACGAGATTCGCTCGGCTATGGAGCACGCCGCAGAAGTCTCGACCGACGTTGCCAACGGGGTAGG
>SLAN01000340.1 GCA_007126865.1 Spirochaetales bacterium
GAGATCGAGCCCATACCGCCCGTGTTGGATCCACTTCCCTGCTCACCGGACTTCTTGTAGTCGGCGCATGGCGGCAGAATGCGGTGTCCGTTTGCGTCTATCAGTGCAAACGCACTCACCTCGATACCGTGCAGGCGCTCTTCGAGCAGGACGGGGCCGGATTTCAGCGCGGCGTTCGCGAATGGAAGTGCGGCGGCTGCGGAATCGAACTCTCGGACCCCTTTGCCGCCGGCAAGTCCGTCCATTTTGACCACGACGGGGCCGGGGTTATCGGAAACGAACGCGTCCAGGTCCGACTCTGTTTGGACAATTCGTGCGGCCGCCGTCGGTACGCCGTGGCGTTCCATGAACGCCTTTGCGAAAGACTTGCTCGATTCGAGCCGAGCAGAGCTCGCAGGCGGTCCGATCGCGGCAATACCGCGATCCGCGAGGACGCTCACGACATCCACCGCGAGTGGCTCTTCCGGCCCAACGAATACCAGATCAACGCTGTGACGTATCGCGGTTTCGACGACTGCATCAACATCGTTCGCGTTAATCTCTACATTCGTGCCGAGCTCGGCCGTGCCCGGATTCCCCGGAGCACAGTATAGACCGGTTATTCGGTTACTCCGTGCAAACTTCCATGCGAGCGCATGTTCTCGTCCACCTTTACCGAGAATCAGAACCTTCATCGTATCCCTCACTCCGAAGCTCTACGCGTTACCATCTGCTTTCCAGCATGCAACGGGATCGTCGCACCGGTTACGGCACCTCCAGCGTAGCCCAGTCCGGGATCGCGTTCTCCAGTTGCGTGCGGCCGGCTACCTCGGATTCCGATCGAGGCGTGTCGATGTTATCCAACAAACCAGTTACAACCACCGGATAAACAGCGTGCTCTATCGCGTGAATGTGTTGTTCGAAATCGTCGAAATCGGTTGCTGCACCCTTCGAAAACGAAACCTGAGCGATGGTCGGTCCGGTGTCGACCCCGTGGTCTACCCAGTGAACGCTCACGCCTGCTCGGCGATCGTCCGACTCCCAGCTTCGTTCGATAGCGTGCAGTCCCGCATGTGCCGGAAGAAGAGAGGGGTGGATGTTCACAATCCGCCCCGGAAAACGGTCAACGAATGAAGCCGAAAGGATACGCATGAATCCGGCGAGAACGACGAGGTCTGCACGAAGCTCCGATATTGTGTTCGCGAGCTCATCCTCGGCATCCTCGCGTGAACGGTCCCGGTAATGAACGTGAATCGTCGTATAACCTGCGTTCCGCGCCCAGGTCACTGCACCGCTGTCGCGGCGATCGCTTATGATCGCGGCAACTTCGTGTCGCTCGGGAAGGTGCCGTGCGATTGCACGTGCGTTCGAGCCGGTACCGCTTGCAAGAATGGCGCAGCTACCCATGTATTACCGTTCCAATTCGAGTCGTTCGAATACCGGCGCGCTCCATCGATCGAACGAACTCCGGCGCACTCGGCCGTTCAACCACGACCGCCAGTCCAATTCCCATATTGAATACGCGAAACATTTCGTCATTCGCAATATTCCCTCGCCGCTGCACTTCACCGAATACCGGGGGTACCGGCCAATCATACGTCAGGGCGCATTTCAGTCCGTCCGGGAGCACTCGGTCGATATTCGATGCAAGTCCTCCGCCGGTGATATGTGCGGCCGCCGAAACCCCCGAAGTCGTCCTGAGGACGGCACACTCCTGTGCGTAGATGCGTGTAGGCGTAAGAATCGAGTGCCACACGTCGTCGGGAGCATCCGCGAGTGCTCGTCGTGCAAGAGAGAATCCGTTCGAGTGCAATCCACTCGATTCCACTCCGTAGATGTGGTCGTCGACTGCGATTTTCTCGTGTCTCGGAAGCATCGTATCGCGTTCGACGATTCCGGTAGCGAAACCGGCGAGGTCGAATTGCCCGCGCCCGTAGACATCGGGCATCTCGGCGGTCTCGCCGCCGACGAGGGGGCAGTCTGCCTGTTCGCAGCCGCTAACGATTCCGTCGATAATCTCGCGCAACGGTGTGTCCGACAGTGAACCGCATGCGATGTAGTCGAGAAACTGAAGCGGTCTTGCGCCGCATACCAGCAGATCGTTCACGCACATCGCAACGAGGTCGATACCGATCGTCGAATACACCCCGAGTTTAGCCGCGACGAGGAGCTTTGTCCCCACACCGTCGGTGGAAGAAAGGAGGATCGGATGTTGATATCCACTCAAGTCGAGAGCCGTCCCTCCGGCGAATCCTCCGATGGCAGGTGAAATCGAGGGGGAATTGACTGACCGGATGTATTCGGCGAAGGCGTCCCCGGAGCGAATGTCTACACCCGAGCTCTTATAGTCCATAATACTATCGCTCACCGCCGTCGGTTGCGGCATTTGTTTCGGTGGCATGCACCGGGCGTGACTCCTCTGCATCGATCGGATGTAATCGGCCTTCTTTCCGATCGCGTGGTTGCGGCGTTCGTTCTTCCGCTGTCAGTGGTACGGTGCTCGGGTAGGAGCCGGTAAAACAGGCATAGCAATACCGGTCAGGCCGGTCAAGCATACCGCGAAGACGGTCTATGTCGAGGAAACGGACCGAATCGGCACCGACATAC
>SLAN01000072.1 GCA_007126865.1 Spirochaetales bacterium
CGTGGCTCGAGAAGATCCATCTCGTCGACTATCGCGTACGTGTGCTCAATCCCGAGAAGGAGACCGGTGCGAAGGTACGTGTGTTCATCAGCTCGAGCGACCATACGCACACCTGGGATACCGTCGGCGTACACGAGAATATCGTGGAGGCAAGCTGGCAGGCGCTCGTCGACAGCCTCGAGTACTACTACAACACCTTTGTCATCGAGGAGCGAGCGGCGACCGAAGAGCCGACCGGCGCGTGATTTCCGGTGACTCGAGTTCGGACGGGTTCGTGATTCCCGGTTATTCGAGTGCCGACCGGCGCGCAACCGGCGACAACCGCGCTCGCGAAACCGGCGTCCGCTCTACCATGGCACTCCGTGCCGTTCGAGTACCCGGCGGGCCGCCTGCTCCTCCTCGCCCGCCGCAACCTCGCCGACAACCGCCACATGGGCGAGCGATCCGATCTGTTCGGCGAGCTCGTCGAGAACTCCGACGCCGGTCGCCCCGTGTTCGGTGTTCACCTCGATGAGCTTCGCCGCTTCCGTGATCCTGCGATAGACCTCCGGCCAATGCCGCACATCGGGGCTCCCATCTCCGGGAACCCACTGAATTCCCCTCAACTCGGGAATCGACAGCAACATGTCGAGGTGCGGCAGCTGCCCGGGGCCATCGAGATGATAGAACGGCCGGTCCAACCGCCGACAGGAGGCGCTCAGCTCCGGCAACACGAACTCTTCGAACATCGCCGGGCTGATCAGATAACTGAAGTCGCACTGCAGCATATAGTACGAGCGGGCCGAGAGTAGAGCCGTCCAGGCGCTGTATCCGGGATTGTGCGGTCCCGCCGCCGCCACGAGCCGCTCGAAGGCGTCGAACCACGCCTCGTGGACCTCCCACGACAGGCGCTTGATCTCGTCGGGAAAGTCGTACAGATCGGTCGCGAGTAACTCTCCGGGACGGAAGGACTGCACCACATCGAGCGTACCGCCGAGGTCGGTCATGCCGACCTGGACTCGACCGTTCCAGAGCTCGGCGGCACGGCGCACGATCCCGGAGACCCGAGTGAATTCGACGTTCGACGGATCGAATCGAAGCTGGATCTGATCCGGCTCCTCGACCCGGTCCGGTGCGAACCAGATTGTTTCCTCCCGGCCGATCATCCGGGCACCGAGAAAGGCGGCGAGCACCCCGGGTCCGAAGTTCGGCCATATCGACGGATACCCATCGGCCACGTACCTCCTGCGCCCGAGCTCCCAATCCCAGCGATCGACGATACGCTCCGCGGAGATATCGGTTGCATACGTCCCGGTGAAATGTCGATGGGGCAACGCCGGCTCCGGGCCGATCCTCCCGGCCGCCGCTTCCGGCGGATCGACGACCACGAGAATCACAAGCGGGCGGTCGAGAGTGCCCTCCCACCACGCTTCGTACACTTCCTGCACCGCGTCCATGCGGTCGAAATCCACTCGTGTCTCTTCGTGAGGAACGTGCAACGCCATGAACGAACTGTACCAGAGGAAGCCGGTCGCCGAAACATTCGCGCACGGTGTGCGCGGTCATCTGAGAGCTTGTCGGAATAAACGACCGCCGAGCTCTTAACCGCCGGCCGGTTCCCCCCTGGCTGCCCGATTGCCCCGGGCGAGTTCGGCCGCCCGCGCGCCGGCCCCTTTCGCCGGCAGTGCGCGCGGGGTCACCTCCCGCTGCGAAAGGTACCGAATCCCTTCCACCGCCGCAGCGGCAGCGCTGGTGGTCGTCGTATACGGTACCTTCGACCGCAACGATTCGATGCGGATATAGTCGTCGTCGGTCTGTGTGAAGCGGCCGAGCGGCGTGTTGATCACCAGATCGATACGGTGACTGTGCAGGTGATCGACGATATTCGGTCGCCCCTCGTGGACCTTCAGGATAACCTCGGCAAACACACCGTTCTGGAAGAGGAAGTCGGCGGTCCCGCGAGTCGCGGCGATGCTGAACCCGAGCTCTTCGAGATCGCGTACGATCGGGAGGATCGTCGGCCGGTCCTCCCGATGCACGCTCACGAACACACGGCCGGAGATCGGCAACGGGCTGCTCGTGGCCGCCTGCGCCTTTGCGAACGCCTCACCGAAGCTCGCCCCGATTCCGATGACCTCCCCGGTCGACTTCATCTCCGGGCCGAGCAGCGGGTCGGTATCGCGGAAGCGATCGAAGCTGAACATCGCCTCCTTCACCGCCCATCCGACAATGCACTCGCCGACACCGATTCCGGCGCCGTAGCGCTCATCGATCAGGTTCTGCTCGGCGAGCGTCTCGCCCTGCCACACGCGAACGGCCGCCTCCACGAGATCTACACCACTGGCCTTGCTGAGGAACGGAACCGTCCGGCTCGCCCGCGGGTTCACCTCGATGACGAACACTTCGCCGTCTTTCACCGCGTACTGCACGTTCACGAACCCGCGCACATCGAGTCGTCGCGCCATTGTCGCCGTCGCCTGAATCATCTGCTCGAGCGCCGACGGATCGCTCTTGTACGGAGGGAAGACGCACGCCGAATCGCCGGAATGAATACCGGCGGCCTCGATATGCTGCATGATTCCGGCGACGAAGACATTCTC
>SLAN01000200.1 GCA_007126865.1 Spirochaetales bacterium
CAGACGATCATTTCCGGTATGGGCGAACTGCACTTAGAGATCATTGTGGACAGGCTGCTTAGGGAATTTAAAGTAGATGGTAATATTGGAAAGCCTCAGGTAGCTTATCGAGAATCCATCGAGTCAAGCACGAAGGTAGAAGGGAAGTTTGTTCGCCAGTCCGGCGGAAGAGGACAGTACGGTCATGTATTGCTTGAGATTGAACCATTGGAAAGAGGACAAGGGTTTGTGTTTAACAACAAAATTGTCGGCGGAGCTATCCCTCGGGAATACATCTCTTCGGTTGAGACCGGGGTTAAAGAGGCAATGTCAAACGGTGTGCTGGCAGGATACCCGGTTGTTGATGTAGAGGTTACATTGTACGACGGTTCTTATCATGAAGTGGACTCGTCTGAGATGGCTTTTAAAGTGGCGGCATCTATTGGATTTAAAAACGGTATCTTAAAGGCAAACCCCATTTTAGTGGAACCAGTGATGAAGGTGGAAGTGATTGTACCCGAAGAGTACCTTGGAGATGTGATGGGAGATTTAAACGGCCGACGTGGAGATATCATTGGTACGGATATCGAGGCTGCAACTCACATTGTGAAGGCGAATATTCCTCTGTCCGAGATGTTTGGCTATTCGACTGTGCTGAGGTCCCGTACTCAAGGACGTGGAACTTATTCAATGGAGTTTTCTCACTATAATACAGTTCCCAAGAGCATAGCAGAGAGCATCATCTCCAAGAACAGAGGGTATTGATCTTCTAATATACATATCATAATAATGTTTAAGGGAGGAAGAAAAAGATGGCAAAGAAGAAATTTGAAAGGACAAAGCCCCATGTGAACATTGGGACCATTGGTCATGTAGACCACGGGAAGACAACTTTAACGGCAGCGATTACCCTGTGTCTTTCTCAATCAGGCATGTCGGAAGTCATGAGTTATGACATGATTGACAAGGCACCGGAAGAAAAAGAGAGAGGCATAACCATCAACACGGCCCATGTAGAATACGAGACGGAAAGCAGACACTATGCTCATGTGGACTGCCCGGGTCATGCCGACTATGTAAAGAACATGATCACAGGGGCAGCACAAATGGACGGAGCGATCCTGGTGGTGTCCGCAGCCGACGGACCGATGCCGCAAACCAGAGAGCATATTTTGTTAGCCCGACAGGTAGGGGTGCCGAGCATCGTGGTATTTTTGAACAAGTCGGATATGGTGGACGATCCGGAATTGATGGAGCTTGTAGAGATGGAAGTAAGAGATTTGCTAAACGAGTATGAGTTTCCCGGGGATGACATTCCGGTCATTGCGGGTTCAGCCTTAAAGGCGATGGACTGCGCCTGCGGAAAAGAGGACTGCGAAGACTGCAAGCCGATCTGGGATTTGATGACAGAGGTGGATAACTATGTACCGACACCGGAGCGAGATATCGAGAAACCGTTCTTGATGCCGATTGAAGATGTGTTTACGATTACCGGCCGCGGCACGGTGGTAACCGGTCGTATAGAGCGTGGAGCGATTAAGGTGGGAGAAGAAGTAGAGATAGTAGGTTTGATGGAGAAAGCGAGAAAAGTGGTGGTGACCGGAGTAGAGATGTTCCGGAAGCTGTTAGACGAAGCCGTAGCGGGAGACAATGTAGGCGCGCTGCTAAGAGGGGTGGACAAAGAGGAAGTAGAGCGGGGACAGGTATTAGCCAAGCCCGGTTCGATTGACCCTCACACCAAATTTGAAGCTAATGTGTATGTACTGTCGAAAGAAGAGGGCGGAAGGCATACGCCGTTTTTCAACGGATATCGTCCCCAGTTTTATTTCCGGACGACGGATGTGACCGGATCGATCAAACTTCCGGAAGGGGTAGAAATGGTAATGCCCGGAGACAACATCACCATGGGCATAGAATTAATTACGCCGATCGCCATTGAGGAAGGGCTTAGGTTTGCGATTCGAGAAGGCGGCCGTACGGTAGGCGCCGGCGTGGTTGCTACGGTTGAAGGAGAATAAATCTTTTTGATGGAGACTGCCGGGGCTTAAAGCCCCGGCATGTTCCGGATTGACCAAAATGCGATGATGTAAAAGGTTGCCGGTGGCGATGCCGGGAAATTTTTACGGAGAATGTCTGTTCTAGAAACAGGGCGAGAAGGAGGTTTGTATTATGGCAAAACAAAAGATAAGAATCCGTCTGCGTGCGTATGACCATACCATTTTAGACCAATCGGCAGTAAAAATTGTAGAAACAGCAAAACGGACAGGCGCAGGTGTTTCTGGGCCGATTCCACTGCCAACCGAAAAGAATATTTATACTGTGATCCGCGCTCCACATAAATACAAGGATTCTCGTGAGCAGTTTGAAATGCGGACTCATAAACGTCTCATTGATATTACTGAACCGACGCCTAAAACAGTAGATGCTTTGATGAAACTTGATTTACCTGCTGGTGTCGACATTGAAATTAAACTGTAACAATACGCAGGTCAATGGAGACATGATTATCAAGAAGTGATTCGTGGGGAGGTGGCAGATGTGAAAAAGGGGATCATTGGCAGGAAACTGGGCATGACACAGTACTTTGATG
>SLAN01000099.1 GCA_007126865.1 Spirochaetales bacterium
CTCACCGAGCGGTTCAGCGCCTCGGCGGTATCGGCAAGCTGAAGCTCGGCGGTGCCTTGCTCGAGATTACCGGTAATCGCCTGCAGGCTCCGTGCAGCCGACTCGATCCGCTCCACGGTTTCGCCGATCCGGAGCTCGCTCGTGGTACGCTCGAGATTGCCGGCGATCGCCTGCAGGCTCCGTACAGCCGACTCGACCCCGTCCATGGTTTCGCCGATCCGGAGCTCGCTCGTGGTACTCTCGAGATTGCCGGCGATCGACCGAAGATCCCGTGTCGCCGCATCGATTCCCTCCATCGAGTCGACCGCCCGGAAACTCACTTCCTCGAAATTGTCGACAATCGTGGCCACACCGGGACGCACCTCCTCCACCGTTCCGCGGAGGCTACCGAGCAGCGCCGAAAACTGATCCCGGTTCTCCGGCCCGAGCACGTCAATGAGCGCTTCGAGTAGCTCTTCAATTCCGCCGGCGACACTTTCGGCCGAACCGGTCAGCGTGGACATGAGCGAGGTTTCGGCGCTGAGTCGTTCGCCGGGTTGGAGGAACGGGGCATCCCTCGACCCCCCGGTGAGCTGAAGTTGACTGATGCCGGATATGCCCACCGGAGCGACCGATGCGCGAACATCGGAACGCACCGGAATGTCCGCCTCGACAGCAATCTCGACGAGAATCACATCGGGATTCTCGGCGCTGAACTCGATCTCGCGCACGTTGCCGACCGATATCCCTCGGTACTGCACGTTGCCGCCGACTTCCAGCCCGTCGACGGACTGGTTTTCGAACTCGACATAGTACGTTTCGTAGGAGCGGAGCAGTCGATCGCCGGCCACCGAAACAAAGAAAACGGCGAGCAGCGCGACGCACACCGCGATGAAGATGAGCGCCTTGGCCAGTTTCCCGGGTGCTTTCACGTGAAGGCTCCTCTTGTGAGTTGGGCCGGTCCGTCGAGAAAGGCGGACAGTTGATTCCGTGCCGAATGTATCACCTTACGCGAAAGAATACTGAATATGACTCCCATCGTGCAACGCAAGCTATTGCCTGCCGCATGTCTCCCGCATAAGATGTCCCACATGAGTGTCGAGGAGCGCAAGGGCTACGAAATCACCGAGACGATGCGACAGCGCTTCGTCGATCGGATCGCCGAAGGGTACGCCGGTGATTACCTCACCGAGGAGGAGTTCGAACATCGGCTCGAAACAGCAAACAAAGCATCCGATCTCCGGCAACTGCGCCGCCTCGTTGCCGACCTTCCGGAGATCGACCCCTCGGCCGCCGGAGTCCCGGCCGCCCGCCGGCGCGACTCGCTCGCCCCGGAGCAGACCGCTCGACCCTCGTATGATATTGCGCGCGCTGCGCCGGAGGAATCGGATGCGGTGGTCTGTATCTTCTCCGGCTCAGAACGGAAAGGCGGTACTCCCGCACTTCACACACGCTCGGTGACTGTCTTCGGCGGATCGGACTTCGATTTCCGCGGCGCGGAGCTGCAGCCCGGCGCCGTATACACGATCGACTGTGTCGCAGTATTCGGGGGCGTCGACATAATCGTGCCGAAAGATGTAAACGTAGAGGTGCGGGGGTTCGGGATTTTCGGTGGCTTTGACGGCACGACGCACAAGGGAGATCCGAACGCACCGACGATCCGAGTGCACGGTTTCGCGCTCTTCGGCGGCGTTGACGTCAAGCGCAAGAGTTAGTTCATCGAACCGGGAAGGAGTGCTGTATCTCGAGCGGTAGCGATAGCGGAGAGGAAACACAGCCGATAGCGCGCGGTCGAATAGCCGCACACGTTGTGGTGAACGCGGTACTGTTCGTGGCGATCGTGGTATTGCTGCTTCCCTATCCAAAGTCCGGATACCGAGTCGACCCGAGACTGTTCGCTACCGAGAACTCGGAGTTCGCCGAGCTCGACGGCGTCTCGATCCACTACCGAAAATGGGAGTCGGAGGCAGCTGACCGCGAGCCGGCGGCAGTTCTCCTGCATACATTCGGAGATCAGCTCATCACGTTTCGACCGCTCATTCGGCACCTCCTGGAAAACCGTCACGTTATCGCCTACGATCAGGCGGGATCGGGTTTGAGCGAGCGGGTTACCGCTCCGTATCGCGATCGGAACCCCTACACCCTCGAAGCCCGGGTGCAGCGACTGCGCGAGCTCGTCCTCTCCGTGGATGAAGAGCCGGTCGTACTCATCGCTCACGGATACGGGGCGGCGATCGCAATGCAGTTCGCCCTGGCATACCCCGATTCGGTCGCAGGGCTCGTGCTCATCAGCCCGCTTGTCTTCGAAGCGCCGTTCCCGTTAATCAGCTCGGCAAGGCTTCCGTCACCGGCGTGGCGCGCGGTTGCGCACGCGGTTTCGTTCGGTGTCGGACCGCATCCGGTTGAACAGCGAAGAGCTGCCTCTCCGGAGGAGCACGACCGCCTGAATGCAACCGTCGAGCAGTTGTATGCGCGGCTGACCCGCATTCGCGACTGGGAACGGAGCATTGTGGAACAGTTGCGGATCGTCGAGCCGTTCGGGCCGCTCGATCAGCTGCCCTCGATTACCCATCCCAC
>SLAN01000157.1 GCA_007126865.1 Spirochaetales bacterium
CAAAGAGGCGCTCGGGCTCGATGAGGAGGTGATTCTGATTACCGTGATCGCCGTGGGCTATGCGGGGAGCGAGGACCATCTCAGCGAAAAGCACCTCGAAAGTGAGCACAGCGAACGCTCCCGCATGCCGGTCGAGAACGTAGCATCCCGAAGCGCGTTTCCATTCGAGTAGCAGAATGATGGGAGTGCCGCCGCGCCGCCCGGCGCGGGGCTACCGGACCAGCCCGAGCGCATCGACCTGTCGCGTTTCCGCGCCGACGCTCATGTCACCGGCGGCGTGGTCGTCTATGGTAATGACCGTCGCGTGCCCCCAGTAGGTGCCGGTCGCCGTATCGTGACCGCGGTTCGCCAGGATGTTTCGCGTCGCCTCCGGGAATCCGGGCTCGAACAGCAGCCGGTTCTGAACCGCGTACGGGAAGAAGGTCTGCGGGAAGGTGCGAACGTCGAATCGCGGCGCTTCAACCGCATCCTGCGGTGTCATTCCGAAGTCGACGATGTGCATGAGCTGCTGGAGCTGTCCCATCGGCTGGAAGTCCGCCCCGGTTACTCCGCCGGCGATATACGGGCGGCCGTTGTCGAACACCAGATACGGCATCGATGTGTGGCGGACCTTCTTGCCCGGCTCGATCGCGTTCGGATGGTCGGGGTCGTTGCTCATGAAGCTGATGCGCTCGTTCATGTGAATGCCGGTCTCGCCGGCGACGATGAAGCTGATTCCGATCGATGTCGTGACCGAGGCGACGTTTCCGTAGCGGTCGACCGCGTGCAGGGTGGTCGTGTTCCCTGCGTCCGCCATACGGCTATCCACACCGTCCATGGGCCAACGTCTAACCACGTTCGGCCTGATCAACGAGGCTCGCTCGGCAAGGTAGTCCTCCGACAGTAGAAAGTCGACATCCATGTCGACGAAATCCGGATCGCCGATATAGCGGTGGCGGTCGAGGAAGCCGAGTTTGAGCGCCTCCGCCTGACGATGAACGGTTTCGGCATCGTGCGGGCCGAGGCCGGAGAAATCGAAGTGTCGCAACATGCCGAGAGCCTGTAACATGACGATTCCCTGGCTGTTGGGTGGGTTCTGGTAGACGTCGTAGCCGCGATAGTCGATCGAAATCGGCTCGACAATATCGGCTCCGTCGAAGTTCGCGAAATCGCTGTATGTGAGCAGTCCGCCGTTCTCGCGGGAGAAGCGGGCGATCTCCTCGGCGATCGGTCCGCGATAGAAGTGATCCTCGGCCGCATCGAGCGCCGCAAGTTCACCTCGCGAGCGCGCATCGTCGTATGCCCGTCGGACCGACCGGAAGGTGTCGGCCATGTTCTCATGGCGGATTGTGTCGCCGGTCCGGAGATTCCGGTCGCCGGGCATATAGACTTCGGCAGCATACGGCCAGCCTCGCACCTCGTCCCGCCGGCCGGAGAGGTACTGGTTCGTCATTGCCCGCATCGGGTGACCTTCGCGTGCGATACGCTCCGCATCGCTCATGAGATCGCCGAGCGACGTCCTTCCGTACTCACGCAGCAGCGTCATCCAGCCCGCCCAGGCACCCGGCACTATCGCGCGATGAATGCCGCGCCGTCCGAAAAAACTCGAGTCCTGGAACCGCTCAATATTCGCCGCCTGGGGAACCGGCCCGACACCACCGATCGAGACTACTTCGTCGGCGGTCGCATCGTAGTAGAGCATCCACGTACCGCCTCCGAAGACGCTCGAGAGCATCGGCTCCACGACCGACAGTACCGACGACATGGCGAAAACCGCATCGGCGGCAGTACCCCCTGCTTCCAGTACGCGCATTCCGGCTTCGGTGGCCAGCTCATCCTGCGAAACGGCGGCAAGCCCGCCGCGCGATTCCGAGGCGACGAGACCTCCGCGTACGGCTCTCCGGTGGCGCCGGTGTGAGTCACCCTGAAGATATTCGTTGACCGCCGTCCAGAGTGCGGTCTCGTCCGGCGCCACCTCGCCTTCGGCGATTACCTCGCGCTCGGTGCCGCTCAGCCGGATAACCCCCGCCTCGCCGTCGGTGGCCGCAGCTATCGCTGCTGCACCGTAGCGCTGTACGTCACGCAGGATGCCGGAGTTGTACGTGTGTGCCTCCGGATCGAACTCTCGCTCGCGACGCAACTCCTCGGCGAAGCGCTCGAATGCCTCCGCCGGTCCGGTCCCGTACGCGGCGCGCAGCCGCTCGTGCCATGCCGACTGCTCGCTGAGCACCTCGCCTCGTTCGTTCAGGTAGTCGAAGTCGATCTCGGCGATCTCCGCATCTTCCACGACGACACGGACGACGGCGTGCCAGCCGTCCGACGTCGATGTGGCGGTATACACGATGTAATCGCCGTCATGAACGGTAGCGGGCCCGCAGGCCGAGAGAACGAAGAGTGCGGCGGCGAGCATAGTGGCGAAGACGGTTCCTCGTCCGGCCGCGCGGCCGGAACCGACATATTTCCTGCGATGGGGGTGCTGCTTGCTCATAGGACGCCCCAAGAATAACCCGAACCGCCCCACTTGTGTACATCGGGTGCGGATGTCCTGCGACGCGCGGAAGGAATCGCCGGTGGCG
>SLAN01000045.1 GCA_007126865.1 Spirochaetales bacterium
ACCGTGGATCGCCGACGAAACCTGGAATTCGGTTACGCGTACGATCATCGAACCGTCGATCGAAGGCCTCCGCAACGATGGGCTCGCCTACACGGGGATACTCTATATCGGGGTAATGCTCACCGAAAACGGACCGTACACTCTCGAATACAACGTTCGACTTGGGGACCCTGAAACTCAGGTTATGCTCCCGCTGCTTCGCGCGGATATCCTGGATGTATGCGAAGCAATGATCGACGGCTCGATCGCCCGTTGCCGAATCGAAACCGATGATCTGGTTTCAGTCGGTGTCGTGGTCGCGAGTGCCGGTTATCCGGACTCCTACCAGAAGGACGTTCCCATCACAATCGACAACGTTGACGGTGCCTACGTCACACCGCGCTCGCTCGATCGACTCATCTTCCACTCCGGCACTCGCTCGAACGAACGCTCGCAGATCGTTACCGCCGGTGGGCGGTGCTTCACGTGTGTGTGTCGGGACACCGATGTATTTCGGGCACGAACGGGAGCGTACGAGTTGGCCGAGAGCATACATTTCGACGGAGCCTGGTCGCGGACCGACATTGCGGCTCGCGTATTCGGCTCCTAAGAGACGCGCCGGAAAAACTCGTACAGAACAACGCCTGCAGCGACCGAGACATTCAGGCTGTCGGCAAACCCTTTCCCGGGTATCGAGAGCAACTCATCGCAGGCCGAACGCACTGCCGGACGCATACCTTTCCCTTCACTACCGAGAACGATTACTGCCGGGAAGTTGATCACGGCGGTTCGAATATCGCGACCGGAGGCGTCGCTTCCGTACACCCAGTAACCGGCCTGTGCGAGGCTTCTCAGACTCCGTGCCAAATTAACGACCGGACCGTGATCGATGTGTCCGGCGGTCCCCGCACTCGCCTGCATGACTGTCTCTCCGATCGACGGCGCTCCGCGTGCAGGATAGATTACCGCGCGTGCACCGAAACGATCGGCACTTCGTATGATCGCTCCCACATTATGGGGATCGGTGATCTGATCGAGCGCAACCACAACGTTTTCAGGAGCTGCATCGAAGAGCGAGCTCAACTCGAATCTTTGCGTGCCACTCGACTTTTCGCTTCCCGTCGAGCGAAATGCCGCGATACGCGCATTCCGTATTCCGGTGCGACTGCGAAGCTTCGAGCGTGAGACCTCCGCTACACGAACCCGCTTACACCGTCGAGCATGCGCCGCGAGCGATTCGGCGCGCGAATGGCCCTGTTCGAGAAGCAACTCGCCGGACGAATCGCTTTCAAGATACCCTTCGATGGCGCGGAACGAAGTTACCCACTCATTCCTCGCCATACTCCTCCACCCGGTCTTTGATCCCGTCGTGATTCGTGTCCTGTTCGTAGCGGGAGATATACTCCCCCTCAGCGAGGAAGATGCGCAGATCTATAGCGCGGTCACCGTTCGTGTCGATTTCGTGCACGGTCAACGCGCCGCGATCGTAGTAGTAGAAGTTGTCAAACCAGCCGTCTCCGGAGTAATCCATCGCCGCGCGTACCAGGCGATTACTCCGATCGACTATCACAGCATAGTCGTACCGGCCGTCGTCGTTCGTGTCGATAAGCTCCCACTCATCACCCATATCCGAGGCGGAGAAGATCGGACTCTCCGGCGGATCGAACTCGTCGAGATCGACCGCATAGTCGGGTGCGTCTTCGGAGGGCTCATCGAGCACCTCCGGGGGTTCCTGAGCAGTGAGAACAGCGAATGAGCCTACCAGGGCGAGGAAAACCGTGACGACGATACGCGCGAGCAGCATAACCGGACACCTCCATACAGAGTATCGTCGCAACACCGTCTGCTATTGAACGCGTTATTTGAGTTGTGAGAGACGCACCGGTTCCGGATCGTACACCTCGCCTTCCACCTGAGAAAGCTCCTTCAGAAGCGACTTCGCCTTGCCGCTGAGCTTCTCCGGTATCTGGACGTGTACCCGGACATACATGTCACCGCGGCGGTTTCCGGCATTCAGATACGGTATCCCCTCGCCCTTCAGGCGCAGAATCTTTCCGTTCTGTGTGCCGCTGGGAATCTTAACCCGAACACGTTTCTTATCCAGTGTAGGGACGTTTATCTCACCACCGAGAGCCGCCTGCGTGACGCTTATCGGGATGACGCAGTACACATCGTTTCCCTCGCGTTCGAAGTACTTATGCGGTCGGACACGAACGAACACATACAAATCCCCGTTCGGACCGCCGTTCGGACCGGCGTCTCCTTCGCCCGGAATATTGATGCGCTTTCCGCTGTCGATACCGGCCGGAATCTTAACGTTCAGTTCGCGCTTCTGCTTCTTAACTCCGCTTCCGCGACATACCCGACACGGACTCTCGATAACCTGACCTTCGCCGCTACACGTCGGGCATGTGGTTGCGATCGAAAAGAAGCCGGAGCTGCGTCTAACCTGGCCCATGCCGCCGCACGTTTCGCAGGTCCTCCGGCCCCCGGCGCCCTCGGCACCGGAGCCACCGCATTCGTCACACGCCGTCCGGCGGTCGAACTCGATCTCCATCTCTTTGCCGAAC
>SLAN01000279.1 GCA_007126865.1 Spirochaetales bacterium
CCGGGTGTGGTCACTCTGCCCCACTGCCGTCGAGACGCGAATGGTTGCAGCCGCCTTCGGGGGGGATCAGGATCCGGCCGCATCGCTAGCAGCCTACGCCGCGACGCAGCCGATGGGTCGGCTGATCCGCCCCGAGGAGGTAGCCGCCCAGGTCGTGTATCTGCTGGCGGTTCGACCACCGTACACGCCCGATCCCTTGGTCGTATGAGCACTTCGTCGGCGCGTCGATGACCGGCGGACCCGGCCTGTTCTCCACCAGCGAGGGCTCGCGCCCTGAGGCCTTCGGGGCCGTGGAGTGGGCGCTGCTGGTCGGGACGGCGACCATCTGGGGGTCTTCCTACCTGTGGATCGAGCTCGGGCTCCGGAGCCTCCATCCGGGGGTGGTCTCCGCCACCCGGGTGCTGCTCGGCCTGATCGCCATCTCCCTGGTGCCGGGCTCGCGACGTCCGATCGATCCGAGCGATCGGGGCCGGCTGTGGGTGCTGGGGGTGGGCTGGTTCGGTCTCCCCATGATCACCTTCCCCATCGCCCAGGACCTCGGCGTCGCGTCGTCGGTGGTCGGCATGCTCAACGGTGCCATGCCGCTGCTGACGACCTTCTTCGCCTCGTTGCTGCTCCGGCGGGTACCCCGGCCACGCCAGATCCTCGGCGTGCTGATCGGGTTCGCGGGGCTGCTCGCCATCTCCGCGCCAGAGTTGGCGGGGGCCGATGCCACGGCGCTGGGAGTGGCCATCATCCTCGGCACCATGGCCGTGGGCAGCCTGCTGGTGAGCGTCCTGGTCCCCATGCAGCAGCGCTACGGGGCCTTGCCGGTGCTGCGGCGCACGTTGTCGATCGCGCTCGTGGTGACCCTTCCGTTCGCCGCTTTCGGCCTACCTCGATCGACCTTCGAGCCGCTCAGCGTCGCAGCCATGCTCCCACTCGGACTCATGAGCACCGGCCTGGCCTTCGTGCTGTGGACGACGCTCGTCGGCCGGACCGGTGCCAGCCGGGGTTCGGTCGTCAGCTACCTGGTGCCGGTCGTCGCCATCGTGCTCGGTGTCGTGGTCCTCGCGGAGACGGTCGCACCCGTGGCCCTGCTGGGGACGGCGCTGGTGCTGGTCGGTGCCTGGGCGGTGTCGGGACCGGAACGGGCCGGCGGCACCGCGCTGCCGGTGGTGCCGCCCGAACGCTGACGAGTGCGTTCCGCTCGCCTAGGTTGACGCTCCACGCTCGGGGCCTTGCGAGCCGGCCGTCCGTCGGTGCTAGGCTACGACGTGAACGAACGTACGCTCGTTCCGTGCGGGTCCGGACGCCGGGCTCGGACGCCGTCCCAGGAGACATCCGTGAGCGCAATCTCCGCACCGAACCCGATCGCCCCCGGGCGTGTCCTCGCCGATCTCGTCCCGGGGAGCCGGGTCCGAGACGCCCTGCTGGTCGGGACCTTCGCCGTCGCGATCGGCCTGTCCGCACAGCTGGCCGTGCCGCTGCCCTTCACCCCCGTGCCGGTCACCGGACAGACCTTCGCCGTCCTCCTGGGCGCCGCCGCGCTGGGTGCGGGTCGCGCGACGTTCGGCGCCTCCCTCTACCTCGTGCTCGGTATGGTCGGCGTGCCCTGGTTCACCGCGACCGGCGGCGCGTCCTTCGGCTACATCGTCGGCTTCGTCGCGGCTGCTGCCATCGTGGGACGTCTGGCCCGGATGGGCAACGACCGTACCGTCGGTCGGACCGTCGCTCTGATGGTCGTCGGCAACCTCGTGATCTACGCCTTCGGGGTCACCGGGCTCGCGTTGTTCCTCGGCGTCGGTCTGCTGGAGGCGACCGCCCTCGGCGCGGTGCCGTTCCTGATCGGTGACGCCATCAAGCTCGCGCTGGCTGCGGCCCTGCTGCCGGCGACCTGGAAGCTCGTCGGTCCCCGCCAGGACTGACCTCAGACCAGCGCCGGCCGGCCGAGCCCCCCGTCGGCCGGCCGGTGCTCCAACCTCGACGCCGCTGCCGAGGGCATCGGCCCGGCGACGGCACTGTCGAAGGGCGCTGCTCCGCCGCGGTGGCTGGTCGGTGACCACGCGACGTCCGGTTGACCGGAAGGAGCACGGCTTGGAACCCCAGCGGATCCTCGACGTCGACGGGACCCTGGTCGGCGAGGTGCCCGAGGGACTCGACGACGACCAGCTTCGCGGCATGCTGCGGCTGATGCTGGTGGGTCGCCGTCTCGACCAGAAGGCCATCGCGCTTCAGCGCCGGGGCAAGCTCGGGACCTATGCCCCCCTGTCTGGCCAGGAGGCTGCCTCGGTCGGCAGCTCCTTCGCGATGGACACCAGCGTCGACCGGCTCGTCCCTCAGTACCGGGAGCAGCTGGCGATGCTGCACTGGGGTCTGCCCCTGGGCACCTACCTGCTCCAACGCTACGGCCATCCGAAGGGCGCCGAGCTGCCCGAGCATGGACGGCTCTACCCCCAGCAGGTGGCCCTGGCCGCCCACGCACCCCACGCCGTCGGGCTCGCCTGGGGAATGAAGCTACGGGGCGAGGAGGGGGTGGCGATCTGCCACTTCGGGGATGGGGC
>SLAN01000333.1 GCA_007126865.1 Spirochaetales bacterium
GCCGGCATGGCAACCCAGACCGAACTACGCGCCCCGGGCGGAATACCCGCGCGGACCGCCGACCCACCCCGGCTTGCGGCCGGCGCCGGCCGACCACCCGCCGCCGTCCGGCGTACCCCCGCCGGCAGGGCCCTTCCCTCCGACCGGCTACAGCAGCGAATCGATCTCATCGGCCGCCTGATCGAGCGCTTCCTGCACCGACTGCTCGCCGCGCAGCATGCGCTGGAAGGCGTTGTTAATCGCCCCGTCGATCTGGTTCCAGTTCGGATGCGGCAATCGCGCCTGCGCGCTTTCCAGCTGTTCGAGGAATACATCGAAGTAGCCGGGCATTGCGCTGTCGCCGCGCAGCGAGGCGCGGGTCGGCATGACCCCCACTTCGGCCATCGTCCGCTGTGCCTCGGCGGAAACGAGGTACTCCAGCCAGCGCGCGGCCGCGTCGGAGTTCCGTGCTCCGGCGAACGCCACCGCATTCTCGCCGCCGACCACCGAGCTGCTCGTGCCGTCCGGGCCGGCCGGTACCGGGGCAAAGTTCACCTCGAAATCGGGGTAGGTATCCTCATAGATGTCGACCATCCACGGCCCATCGATAATCATAGCATAACGGCCCGAGCCGTGCCCGTCGGCGGTACCGATGCCGCCGCCGATTACGTTCGGCGAGAGTACGCCCGCCTCGAACATCTCCACCAGCGTGCCGAATACCGCAACGCTCTCCGGTCCGTTGATGTATCCGTGCGCGGTCGTCAGCGACTCGTCGGCAATGCGTCCGCCGGCCGCGTAGAAAAGCGGAGCCGGCGCCCAGAAATATGTGCCGCCGAGTGCGTATCCGTACCGTTCGTTCGCCGGGTCGGAGAGCGCGGTCGCCGCGTCGATGAACGCTTCCATCGTTGCCGGTGGTCCGTCTATGCCTGCCCGTTCAAAGAGCCGGCGATTCCAGAGCAACACCTGCGTATTGGTGTTCTGCGGTAGACCGTAGTAGGTCCCCTCCCATTGCGCCGTTGCCAGCGGCCCGGGAAAGAAGTCGTCCTTCAGCTCATCGAAGCCGGACACCAGCTCCTCCACCGGACGCAACCAGCCCTGCTCGGCGAACTCCGGCACCCAGATGATGTCCAGCCGCGCGGTCTCCGGCGCGTCGCCGGCGGCGACCGCGGTGAGAATCACGCTGCGGAAGTCATCGTAGGCGTACTGCGTCGCATCGATGCGGATATTCGGATTGCGTTCCTCGAAATCGGCGATCAGCCGGTTCAGCTGCGCGGTCTCCGGATCGCTCATCGTATGCCAGTATCGAACGGTCGTCCGCTCGCTCTCCCGCGCCCCGGCGGCAAACAGCTGTGCTGCAAACCCCGAGAGCATAGCTCCAACCAACAGACTCACGATCAATCGTCTCATGATCGTCTCCTCCCTTCCGTGCCCGCCGCGGTCTCGCGACGGGCGTTCGTTGCACCCTGATTCAGGGTGATGTTAACTGCCGCCGATGGCCGGCGTGCGCTTACACGCTGCCGCCGCCTCCGGCGCCACCCCACGCCCGACCCGGGCGCGGCTCGCCTTCCAAACCCGGAGTGCTACCGCACCGACCGGGCAGCCGTCAAATCCGACGTCCTCCCACGCCCGGCTTCAGCCCGACTCGGGCTGCGCCGCGCGTTCCAACTGATGCACGAGCACCAGGTACATCGCGTGCGACCACAACAGCGGAGTGGCTACCGGGCCCCATCGAGCCGTCCACTCCTCGGTTTTCGCCGGATCATCGACGAGGTCGGTCACCTGTTCCGGCAACGCCCCATCGGAGGTAGCCTGCGACTCGATCCACTGCGCCGCCTCTTCGGCCGCCTGCAGATCACCGAGCTGTGCCCGGTACCAGCCCCACCACGCGGTGAGCTGCAACCAGCGCCCACCGCCGAAGAAGGTGTCGGCTGCGAAGCGCTTGACCCCTCCTTCGATCTTCAGGTCGCGCTCGATCGCCTCGGCGGTGCGAAGCATCAGCGGCTCATCCGGGGCGAGCATGCCGAACGGCACCGCGGCCCAGAGCAGACTCGCATCGACCTCCTCGCTGCCGAGATACTTCGGCAGCGACCCGGCGGTCGTCGGCCGCGAGCAGGCGAGCTCCTTCGCCTTCACGGCGATTTCTCCCGCACGCGCCGCCCATTCGCCGAGCCCGCCGTCCGCCTCCCCGCCCGGCTGACCGACAGGCTCCGCGCGCGCGTGACCGCGTGCTCCACCGGGCGGCTGTCCTCGATCGCCGGCATCTACGCCGCGGCGGTGCATCGCCGTAAGCCCGCCGTAGATGCACGCGAGGGTGGCCGGGTGAACCTTGTCGCCGTTCTCCTCCCACGCGTCGTAGGTCGGCATGTCCCAGGCCCGCTCGAGATAGGCGATGGTCGTCGTGACCGCACTGCCGGCCCACTCAGGAACCGCCTCGATACCCTCCGCGTCCATCCAGCGATCGAGCAGCCACAGCCAGGCCCCGTAGCCGTCGGTCTGAAACGCCGGCCACTTGTCACCGACAGGATTCCCGTCGAGCGTGTATCGCGCCGGAAAGCA
>SLAN01000299.1 GCA_007126865.1 Spirochaetales bacterium
CATGCCCATGAGGAGCCCGTCGATTACCGCCTGTTGTCCGACGATAGCGCGTCCGACCTCGCGGCGCACATCGGCCAGTCGCTCGCAAGCGCTCTTGACCTGACTCTTGAAGCTACCGTCGCCTGCCTGCCGAACCGAACCGTGTTGGGTTGTCTGACTATCTGATGATGTATCCACGCGTTCCTCACGTGCCGGCTGCCGGCTACCTGTGGCTGATCGATAATCCGGGGCGCATTGGGTCAGCTACGGTAATCTGCGTTTTCGTGTACGTACTCGTCGGAAAGATCGCTCCCCGAAACCCGCGCGAACCCGCGTCCGACGCCGCACGATATGTGGAGATCGACACACCGCATATGTTGCGGAAATCCACGAAGCCTCGGATTCATCGCCGCTCTTTTAAGGTAGGAGGATAGATGAATCTCCTTTTCACGGTCAAGCGCGAAGACTCCTCGCTCGAACACCGGTACCGCGCCGATCTCGACACGCAGCGCGGCAGGATCGAGCGGTATCCCGTGCGCTCCGGCGCAGTCACCTATGGCACCGACGATCCGTCCGACATTCGGGTCGTTACCGTACACGGCGGTTTTCACCAGGGGACTGTTTATGACCGCCTTTCCGATTCTCTTCGCCTCCGCATTGTTACGACAGCCGTCGACCTCAACGCGAATGACATGACCGGTGCCCTCGCCGTTTCGAACGATATCCTCGGCAAGAAGCTCGCATACCGTTCGTACGGCGACGGCGAACTCCTTCTCCTCGGGCCGGCGACGCCGCCGTGAGGCGAGAAGCAGCGCCATATCGCTCGTGCTCTGATCGCTGTCTATGCTTATGCTGTTGAAACTCGTCTCGACCGCTTCGGGCAGGACGTCCCGGCACAGCTCCGGGCTCACATCGAGATCGGTAACCAGAAACGCGAGCATGGTCGCCATGTTCGGTTCGATCATTCCGGCGCCTTTCGCGATTCCGACGACACTCCCCTCGCCGACACTCGCACGGCGCACCTTCACGAAACTGTCGGTGGTCATAATCCCGGCGGCGAACTCGAGCCCCTGGTCGGGTGACAGGCGGCCGGCAAGAGTCGGGAGCTCCCGTTCCATGTCGGAGACCGGCAGCTTCCAGCCGATGATGCCGGTGCTGACCGGAAAGAGCTCGGTCTGCCCGGCGCCGATCTGAGCGGCGAAAGCAGCCGCCAGATGCTCGGCGTCGCTCTCTCCACCGGGTGCACAGACATTCGAGATTCGATTGTTCACGAGCACGCCGCGTGTGGCCGGCTCGCCGAGCCGGCGACGTCCGATTATCACCGGTGCTCCGACGATGGCATTCTGCGTGAATACGGCAGCAAACGAGTCTGTCGGCCTCTCGGTGATCAGCGCACTGATATCCATTCGGTACGGCTCGAGCGTCGGACGTTCGGCCGGCACAAAACTCAACGCGGTTGAAGCGGCACGAAACCCCTCCGGGAGTGGGACCTCGCGCCGCAGATAGTCGAGATAGCCTGCTTCGTCGGAAAACTCGTACATCGTGCTGTTACCGGCGGCTGTTATCGATCGACCCTGGCGCTGCCGCCGCCGGCGAGCGAGGCAACATCCGATACTGTCACCATGGAGGTGTCACCCGGCGTTGTCATCGCCAGCGCGCCGTGCGCGGCACCGTAGTTGACGCAATCGGCGGGGTCCATGCCCTCGAGAAAGCCGTAAATGAGTCCGCTGGCGAAGCTGTCACCGCCGCCGACCCGATCGAGAATCTCGAGCTTCGGCCGATGCACCGCCTCGTAGAACTCGCCGTCGTGCCAGAGTACCGCACCCCAGTCATTGACCGTTGCCGAGTGCACATCCCGAAGAGTCGTCGCCACCGCCTTGAAGTTCGGATAATCCTGTGTGACGCGGGCGATCATACGTTTGAAGTTTGCCGGATCGAGCCCGGTGATCGTCTCGTCGACTCCTTCTACCTCATAGCCGAGACAGGCGGTGAAATCTTCCTCATTGCCGAGCATGACGTCGACGTACGGTGCGATCTGCCGGTTCACTTCCTGTGCCTTCTCGGCTCCTCCGACACGTTTCCAGAGGCTCGGCCGGTAGTTGAGATCGTAGCTTACGATCGTCCCCGCCCGTCGTGCCGCCTTCATCGCCTCGATCATGACACCCGGTGTTGTTTCGCTCAGCGCGGCGTAAATGCCGCCGGTATGGAACCAGCGCGCGCCGTCCCGGGAAAAGATGGCGTCCCAATCGACGTCGCCGGCCGCCAGCCGGCTGGCAGCGTTGTTCGCCCGGTCGTATACGCCCTTCGCCTTTCGGACACCGAAACCGCGTTCGGTGAAGTTCAACCCGACACGGACGTCGGCGCCGACGCCGTCGTACGGATACCACGACACGTAGCGCGTATCCACGCCCCCCTGCAGAATGAGATCTTCCACGAGTCGGCCGACCTCGTTCTCCACAAGCGCGGTCACGACCGCCGTATTCTTCCCGAAGCACCGCCGCAACCCGCGTGCGACGTTGTACTCTCCGCCCCCTTCCCAAACGGTGA
>SLAN01000211.1 GCA_007126865.1 Spirochaetales bacterium
ATCGAAGAGGGGCGTCTCGACCGGCCCGGCCGCGGCTTTGTCTATCGAACTCCGGTTGAGGCCGGGCTGCTCGACACCAGTCTGCGAATCGGAAAACAGGATCACGCCGCGAGTATCGAGCAGATTATCGCCGCGGTGGATGAGTTGAAACGCGGTACCGGCTGGCGAAAGCGCTTCGCGACCATCGACCCGCACGGTGGCGATCCGACGCGGCTGCTTCGACTCGACAATCGCGAGATCGCGCTGGTCTGCTCGGAAGGGAGGGCCGGCCGGCTCGTCGACGCGGCGATCGCGGCGGGAGCAGGGGGCGCAACGACATCACGGGTGCGGCGGCTGCCGATCGGGGAAAGCGGCGGCGGCGTGGCAGCACGCGAGCGCAGCACGATCAGCGTACCCGGCGATATCGTCGAGCCGGTAATCTCGGCGATGGTCGACGCCGGTGCGATCGCCGAAGAGAGCGGCGACCGCATCCAGGTGCTCGATGCACCGGCGGCGTTTTCGCACCGGTCGTAACGATACAGCGTATAACCGGCGTCTCGCACGGTTTCGACCCGCCGTGATGCGCGCTTGTCCCGAACTCGCTCTATATCGCGAACTCGCCCTTTACTTTCACGCCTATCGCGTGTATCATGTCGTGAACACAACAGTATAAATATAGCAAAAGAGTGTTTGCTACATAGCCGTCAGAGAGCCGCATATGCTGCCTGCAGCGGCGCACAACGGAGAGATGAGTGACCGCACTCACGCGAGTTCGAGAGGCTGCAACAGGACATGGGAACGAGTACCGACGAGGTCATCACCCGGATTAACAGCAAGATCGCATCGTTGACCAGGTCGGAGCAGCGGGTCGGTGAATACGTGCGCTCGCACCCCGACGAGATCGTTATGCTTTCCCTTCAGGGGCTGGCCGAGCGTTGCGAGACCAGCGACGCCACGGTACTGAGATTCTGTCGCTCACTCGGCTATTCCGGGTTTCAGGATATGAAGTCGACTTTCATCCCCGAGCTGCTGCGCCGCGGCGTCTCGCCGACCCCGGAGATAACCGGCGACGATCCCGGCGCCGCCTACAGCAGCCGTCTCGCAGAGGATACTCGACGTACGCTCGGCATGCTCTCCGAGAGCTC
This sequence comes from Spirochaetales bacterium, assembly GCA_007126865.1. Classification (GTDB taxonomy): domain Bacteria; phylum Spirochaetota; class Spirochaetia; order DSM-27196; family SKKC01; genus SLAN01. The sequence continues at coordinate 1,125 of SLAN01000211.1, forward strand.
GATCGACCGGATATCGGCGGCGGTACTGTCGAGCCGGCAGGTGATCATGGTGGGCCTCGCGGGGTCGGCCGGTGTGGGACGCATCTTCGCCGATTCACTGACGAGCGTCGGACTGCCGGCGACCACCCTGTCGGACCGCGTCGAGATCGAGCGGGCGTGTGACCGACTCAGGGCGGGCGATGTCGTATTCGGCATTTCCCATTCGGGAGAAACGCCCGAGGTGATTGCCGCAATCGAACGTGGACGCGCGAGAGAGGCGGTTACCGTCGGCATGACCAACTTCTCACCGTCTTCGCTCGAGCGCGCGGCCGAGCACGTCCTGTTGACCTCGGTCGCCGAAGGACTTCTTGGAAGCTACTCGTGTCATCCAAGGATTCTGGAACTGGTAGTCCTGGAAGTGCTCACTTCGCGAATAGCCGGGCAGCTGGCCGAACAACACAGGGCGCCATCGTAGGGCTGGTTGTCGAAGGAGCACGGTATCGGAGTCAATGCGCTGAAACTCGCCGCAGTCACCGACATTCACCACGGCCGAAATGACGAGACGAAGTACGGCACGCGTGCGCTCGAGCTGCTCGATCACGCGTTGGGAGAGATCGAGGCGCTCGCGCCGGATCTGCTCATCGACCTCGGCGACCGGATCACCGACGAAAACGTGGACGAAGACCGCCGGTTGAGCGCGGAGGTGATCGAACGGTTCAGAGCCACGGCGGTGCCGCGCGCGCATCTGCTCGGAAATCACGATATTGAGTTTCTCGATGCAGGCGAACAGGAGCGGGAGTTCGGGTGCTCGCTTCAAAGCCACAGTCGGCATCTCAATGGATGGCAACTGATCTTCTGGAAGGCCGATCCCACCTATCGCCGCGGAAATCTGCGCATTCCTGACGCGGACATGCGCTGGCTCGAGCGCGAGCTCTCCGCGGCCTCGTATCCTGCGGTCGTGTTCACGCACGTTCCCATGGACGGCGGTTCGATGCACGGCAACTACTATTTCGATCGAGACCCCGACGGGCGGGCGCACCACTACAATGTGGAGGAGGCTCGGCGCATTATCACCGCCGGCAGCAACGTTGTACTTGCCGTCGCCGGCCACACCCACTGGAACCGCCTCAACACGATCGACGGCGTGCACTTTGTCACGATCCAGTCGCTGACCGAGCGGTTTACGACCTACCCCGACGCCGCGGCATCGTGGGCCGAAATCGAGCTCGGAGAAACGATACACGTTGATGTTCACGGACGCGACCCGATCCGGCTCGCTCTGCCGATCCGGGAACGCGGTCGACATTGGAAGGTGCGTCCGCCGGCCGGAACGTCCGGAGCCTCGGTGAACGCGAACAGCGAAACGGAGCAACCATCGTCCGGAGATGGAGGTGCTCCGGCGAACGCAAAC
>SLAN01000301.1 GCA_007126865.1 Spirochaetales bacterium
ATGCGGTGAGTCTCGCATAGATTCGCCCGATCCGTTCGGGCAACCGCGTAATATCGTTGATAATCGCACAGTGCCGGCCGTACAGGCGCGGTATGTAGTTGCGGGCGAACCTGTCGACGGTTATGCAGAACGGAGTGATGCCGGCCTGCCGCGCCTCATCGATCGCACGCCTGGTATCCTCGATCGCATACTCACCGGTCTCGCGACCGCGTTTCGAGCCGTAGCCCGCGTCGGCCGGAATACCGTCGCTGAGAAGCAGGAGCAGCTTCGAGCGCTGCGGCGCCTGCAGGAGCTTCGAGGTGATGTGCCGGATCGCGCACCCGTCGCGATTGCCGGCATGCGCCTCCATCGATGCGATCCGGGACTGCTCGGCGCGAGTCCACGGCTCGCGAAGTTCCTTGATCACATTGCAGAAGACGTTCGACCGCCCCATGCTGAAGAAGGCGTAGACGCCGAACGCATCTCCGACAATGTGAAGGGCGCTCGAGAGCAGACAAACCGCCTCCCGCTCGATATCGATCACCCGCCTGTCGCCGACCATCTCCTCCGTCGAGCTCGAGGAGTCGACGAGGATCGCGGCGACGATATCGCGGCGGTTCTGCATCACCCGCTCATAAATCTTCTCGTCACCGCCGGCACCGCGCAGAATGTCGGTCGCCAGGTCGACGGCATCCGAGAGATTTATGCTCTCACCGTCCAGCCACCGCCGCGACCTGCTGCGTTCCTCCGGCTTGAGATAGAGAAAGCGCTTGCGGATGCGGCGGAAGACCAGATCGTGCGCGCGCAGCGTGTCGGTGTAGAAGCTCGGGTCACCAGGTGGAAGCGTGCTCTCCCGGAGCGTGCAGTGGGCGCTGCGGTAGCCGCCGAGCGTGTTATCGTACTCGCGGTATCGATAGGTGCGGATGCTCCCGTGGACGAGGGTGTCGCGCAGCGAATCGAGCTCCGCCTCGTGCCGGCTGAGCGAAGTCAGATCGACCTCCCGCTCCCCGGGGTCGTTCATCTCGTAGTCGAAGCGAGGGCGCTCGCGCTCGCCGGCGAACAGCTCGGGGCTCGAGCGGTAGGCGAGCGGCGGGTCGATAACACCGGCGCCGACCCCTGCGAAGAGCGAGGCGGCCTTCGTATGTGCGAAAAGCGGGACGAGTGGATAGTGCTCGAACCACTCCGAGTACAACTCGAAGGTCAGCTGCGCGGTGGCCGCCGGGCCGGCGGCGCGGGCGAGGGCGGCGCGGATGCGGGCTGAGGCGTCGCGGATCCGCTCGTCGAGGCGGGGAACTTCGCCTTTTCCATGCCACGATCCGGCCAAACCTTCTTCGACGATTCCCTCGACCAGCGCCCGGAACTCGCGGGCGAGATCCGCCCCCGAGTCCGCCTCCGCGGTCAGGAGCGCTCTCATACGTGCGGCACGACGCCGCCATATCTCGGCATTGAGTTCCCGGAGATCGCGCGCGAACCCCCGATAGCGCGAGGAGAGAATCGCGGCTACCCGCCGGTACTCGAGATAGCTCCACAGCTCCGCCGCGAAATCGGGCGTCGGAAAGAGGAAGCTGAACTCTTCATGGTGCGTGCGCAACAGCTCGACGCTCACGCCGCCGGGATAGTGCAGCTCGACCTCGCCGGAAATCCGCTCCTGCAGCCGCACCGACTGTCCGCGGTAGCGCCGGCGAAGCGTCTCCATTACATCGGGAAGCAGCGTTCCGAACCGCTCGCGGATCTCGCTCAGCCCGCCGACCTCCTCGAGGCGGAACCCGAAACTCCCGAATCGGATAATGCCGGCGTTGAGCCCCGCGAGCACGGTGTATACCTTCTCGTTCGCCTCCACACTCGGAAAGAGGCGCATTCTGCCCGGCAGAAAGAGAGTCGTACCGTCGGTGACCGGCCGCTCCCCCTCGAACCCGCTCGATTCGAGATCGCGCACCGCCACCTCGCGCGAGGCGATGCTCGCCGCGTATATCGAAAGTACGGTCCTCACATCGGTGAGAACCGCGTAGCGCAGCCCGAGCAGCGCCCGGCTTTCGCGACTCTGAAAGCGCAGGAACGCCCCGGCCTCCTCGAGGCGGCCGCTTTCGAGAAGCGACGCCCCGCGGGCGAGCCAGCGTCTCAGCAGATCGGCGGGTAGAATCGAGCGTTTCTCCTCGAGTATACGGGCCATGTCCGGAAGGAGCGCCGGACCGTTGCGCGCGACGGTGCGGAAATGGCGTGCGCGTTCGACCAGCGCCCCCGCCGACTCCGAGTCGAGCGCGGCACGCATGAGGGTGGCACCGTGCCGCCCGGCGGACACGAGCTCGGGGGCGAGGCGGGCGATCGAATCGTGAACGGCGCTGAGTCGCCATGCTGCGCGGGGGTATGCGGTGACGAAGAGATATGCAAGATGATGGTGATGCTGCGCGAGATCCCACATGAGCTCCGCGAAAAGCGCGAGCTCGCCGCGAGAGTCGGCAAGCTCACACATGCCCGCCACGTCGAAGTAGACGTACTCGCTCGCCCCGGCGACCTTCGCGAC
>SLAN01000242.1 GCA_007126865.1 Spirochaetales bacterium
AGACGATGGTCTTTGAGTTTGCACTCGCAGGCTTCAACGAGGAGGATATCACAATCGAGTTCCGTGGCGACCACATGTACTTCTCCGCGCACGTCTCGGACGACTTGAAGCCGGAGGGAGAGGTGCGTTACTTCAAGAGGAGACTGAAACTCAAAGATATCCGGTCTCAGAAGTACTACGTCCCGGCCGACAAGTACGATCAGGAGAACGCAAAGGCCGTTTTCCGAAACGGCATATTGCGTGTTACGGTACCGCCGCACGAAATCGTTCAGCAGAAAGAGGGCGTGCGAATAACGATACGCGGCGAGTCGACCGGGAGCGGAAAGAAGAGCGGTCCCAAGGGGGCCGGACCGAAGAGCTCAACAAGTGACTCGGAAGGCGGAAAGGAAGGCAACTGATGTTTTGGGGGCTGATACTCGGTATCGCGATCGGCGTGATTTTCTATCCACAGATAATGGTCGGTGTTCGAAAGGCTGTCCGGTTTATCAAGGAGAACACTGAGGACGGCGAGAACATCAACCGCATTGACGATTCCGATTCGTGATAACGCTCCGCTCGCCGTGCGGCGACGGGACTGTGGCATGTGCCTTACCGTCGCCGCTTCTGTACCCCGGCAATCGCCGGGGCCCATTAGTACCAATAAGACCGGCAGGTAGGCGGAGATTTGTCTTGCCCTGGGAGTTTGTCGGACATATGGGGAGAATGGAATATCGGAGTGAAGTGCGACGAGCTCCTACCGGAGAAACACGTATGAATAGGAAGATGTCGAATACCGCGGTACGCTCGATTGTGTGCGCTGCCGCGGTGATCCTCCTCTACGTAACACCGTCGGTGGCGCAGTCACCGGATGCGAGTCTCGTGGTGACTAATGAAACCGGCGTGGCGATTGAGCATCTCTTCGTGCTCCCGCACGACAGCAACGTACCGGGTGGTGATCTGCTTTCGATGGCGGGAGCGATCGAGCCCGAAGCGAGTTTCTCAACGGGGGTTTCGTCCTCGTTCTCGGAAACACTCGTACAAGTTCTGGCCGTAAGCGAAGATGATGCCGTTTATCGGAAGAAGAGCGTTCGGGTGGCGGACACCGAGACGGTTATGATCGCGCTCTCCGGAACCCACCTCGCCGAAGAGCGAGAAGCTCCGCAAACTGAGACTGTCACGGTTTCCGCGGATCTCGGCACCGACATTTACTATATCTTCGCCGAACGGTCGGATTCCTCCGAGCTCGGCCCGAACGTTACCGGCGGCGCGGTGATCCCCGAGGGGTCGTCGAAAGCGGTACGTATCGCTAGCGGAGATTCCGGTGCGGTCCGCGCACTGCTCCTGGTCGACTCTCTCGGCGGTACCCGACGGATCGACATAGAGTAGGTGAAATCGGTTGCCCGGCTGCGACCGGAGCCGGTTTCGCTCCGTCGCCTACAGATTGACATACGTGCGGAGCGCACGGTATACAATGAAGCCACAGCATACGGTAAAAAGCCATCGCCCGAGTGGCGGAACTGGTAGACGCGCCAGGTTCAGGGTCTGGTGTCCTTACGGACGTGGAGGTTCAAGTCCTCTCTCGGGCACAATAATAGCGAAAGCAGCTCGTTCAGAGCTGCTTTTTTAGTGCCCGAGCGTGGACTTGAACCGCAGGCGCGGCGCGACCGCCAGGGAGCGCAAACCGACAGGAGGCCGGTTTAGCGCCGCAGGCGGGCCGGAGCCCGACGGTACGAGGCCGTCGGGCGGAGGCCAGGTCCTCTCTCGGGCACATTAATAGGGAAAGCAGCTCGTTCAGAGCTGCTTTATTAGTGATCGTGATGATCGCCATGAATGGGGGCGCCGTTTTCGCCGGAATCTGCTGCATATCCGCGCAGCTCGTTGTATCGATGGACCTGCTCCCTCGATAGCACATGAACCATCTCGACATGAGCCTTCAGATGCGCGCTTCGAAGCCGCCCGTATAACGCATGAATCTCCTGCGTCATCTCATCGGTTTCGTTACCTGTGACGTCCCCGCTCCGGAACGCCGACTCGAGCCGCCGTTCCCTGTCCACGATCTTCGAGCCGAGCTCTCGTGCCTCTGATCGCATCGCGTCGAAAATCGCATTGGTGTCGTCGTGTTGCTCGTCGGTCAGCGACAGGTCCGGCGCAAGCTCGAGTACGTGCAGCGGACCAGGATAGCCGTTTAGCTCGGCAGCGAGAGCGTAGCCCGCACCGTCACCATCCAGCAGGCCGTCGACATTTTTTTCCGAAAGCGCCCTGACATCTCTGTCGAGCAGATCGGCGTATGAATCGGCGTCATCTCCGTCGGTTTCGGTGTGCTGTCTGTGCGCGTCTCCTCATGCAGAAACAGAAAGTGCGACCATCACAACCAGGACGATGTGTTTCGCTATCACCATGATTAACCTCGTTTATCGAAAATCCGGAGTAAGTGTATCAGCCGATAGACTTTTTCGCCACTGCGGCGTTCCTGCGGCGAGGTGTGAGTCATCCACTGTTGACCGTTAACTGCCTCAACACTACTTTCTCAATGCAGCGGTGGCGACATCCACCTCGGGCACACACCATGACGGACGACGACAAACAGCACGGCGCGAACGGGCGCGGCGACGATGAGCTCGAAATTCGGGAGATGGAGTTGGACGATCTTTCGTCGGTTTTCGCGCTCGGCGAAAAGGTTTTCACCGCCGACCAGTGGCCGAGCCTCTATCGAACCTGGGATGAGTACGAGCTGGTCGACCTCTTTTCCTCCGACGGCCGGTACTGTCTGGTCGCCGAATACGAGGACCGATTGTGCGGGTTTGTGCTCGGTACCCTTATCGAGAAACGCAAGAGTTCATGGCGATACGGATACGTGCTCTGGATCGCCGTCGATCCTTCGTACCGGCGAATGAATATCGCGCGGCGGTTGCTCGATCGGCTTACCAACAGGCTGATTGAAGACGGTGCACGAATAATGCTCGTGGACACCGATCCGGATAACAAGGAAGCAATGAAGTTCTTCAAACGCGCCGGGTACGGCAAGGAGGTTCGCCACGTGTACATGAGCCGAAACCTCACCGGAACGTCGGCTTACAAGCGACGCCGCCGCGATTGACGGCACCTCTGCCGGTATTCTACGAGTCGGTTTCGGGCGGCGATCACTCACAAGGGTGGGAGATCGGAGTACCGGGCGGGCGCGTGACGCTCGTTACCACCAACGATCCCCGTACGTTCAATCAGTGGATTGCCGCCGAGACATCGTCCACGAACATCACGAATCTGCTGCATTCGGGGCTCCTGCGGCGAAATCAGCACACGCTCGAGTTCGAGCCCGCCATGGCCGAACGGTGGGAGTTCTCGCCCGATCAGCGTTCGGTTACCTTCACACTTCGGGAAGGCTTGCGCTGGAGCGACGGCCGACCATTGACCGCGGAAGACTTTGTATTCAGTGCCGAGATAATCACCCATCCCGATGTGGAAAGCAATCAGACCTCCGGACAGCTCGTGGCCGGAGAGTTCGCACGCTGGCAGGCGCTCAATAGCCGGACGGTCCGTGTCGCGGTGAATGAGGTATACGCCGGGTTGCTCAGCCTCTCGACAATCCAGCCTGCACCGCGTCATGTCCTCGAACAGATGCTGCGATCGCGAGGATTCGCGACCATGAACAGCTACTGGGAACGAGACGAAGCCGGAAACCGACTTCGGTATCTCGACGAGGTAGTATTCGCCGTGGTGCCGGACAACGACACCGCGCTCCAGCGATTTCTTGCCGGTCAGATCGATATCTACGGAAACGCAAGCGCGACTTTGCGCGGAGAAGACTGAGCCGTGCTCGTCGACCGTCGCACGATGATCGATAACACGGCCTTCGGATTCGGCTATCCGCAGTACAGCTTTGTTCCGGTGTTCAGCCCGTTCTACTGGGACGGAGCGCCCGAGGCGGCATACGGCTACGATCCGGATCGCGCGGCGGAGCTTCTGGATCAGATAGGCTATGTCGATCGCAACGGAGACGGCTGGCGCCAGGATCCGCAGGGGAATCCAATTCGTTTCGAGCTTCAGACGAATTCCGACAACAGCCAACGAGTGGCTATCGGCGAAAGCTTCACACAGGAGGCGCGGGAAATCGGTGTCGAGGTTATCTTCCGGCCGGGTGATTTCAACGCCATCGTCGGTCAGCTGGTCGGCAGCTACGACTGGGACGCGATTATTATCGGTTTGACCGGATCGGTCGACCCGATCGCCGCAGCGAACGTCTATCCGAGCTCGGGGAACCTTCACATGATCGAGCCGCTTCAGAGCTCTCCACGCCGCGATTGGGAACGCGAAGTGGACGATATCTGGTTCGGCCGGCACCGCCGTTACAACGCCAACTACACCCTGGACGAGGCCGAACGAGCGGCAGGCTACCGGCGCCTCCAGCAGATCTGGATCGAAGAGGTCCCCTGGATATACACCTTCAATCCCGCGGTCATGGTGGGGGTCAAATCGGACATCGGCAATGTCATGCCGCAACCGATCAACGAGTACGAGATAGTGGCAATTCTGCACCGGCTCTTCCGCAGCTGACGCCATCGTCCGCCGTGCCACCGGCGCGGCGGACATGTTCTGCCAGACGAAGCCTCGATTTACGCAAATCGGCGTGGCACTGCTCGCCGCGGCACTCGTATTCAGCACGTGCAGCGGACCGCTCGATCCACGCGGTGACGAAAGTCAACCAAGTCGGCCAGACAGGCCGTCAACGCCCTCGACACCGGCGAATCCGCTTAACGTATCGGTCACCATTGACCCCGCAAACCGAATTGAGAAGACCGGCAACACTGATAATCGAACCGTCCGATCCCGATGCCATATCGCAGTTACTCGACGAGAGCTCGGAGTTCCTGCTCACCGCGTTCAGCTATCACGGAACAGGTGCAGATTTCCATTACTACCCGTACCGCATTGTTGGCAACGATATCCATTTGTACATCACACACTTCAGCGGCTACGGTACCGGGGCATCCAACGAGGGCGATCGAACGGCGCAACAGGGATACATTCCGACCGACGCAAATGCCCGGGCCAATCAACGAATCGCGGAGACAATGACCGAGGAAGCACGCAAACAACAGGCGGACCCCGATTACGATCCGACCCAAACGATAATGGACGCGGCCACCGAGGCTCTCAGAACATGGCTTCACGAGTCGGTCCTGCCGATGACCAGGGACGCAGAGACGAATGACCGCGTACTGGATTGCGCGGTTATCGAACGCTTTCTCTACCTCTGGGCGGAAACACAGCTTATGTTTGATGATGACGTCGTTGACGATCTTGACGATCGACTGATGCGTATTACCCGGTTCGAGTTGGAGATGGAGTCGACCATCTCCTGTACGGCGGGAAGCGGGTCTACATTCGTCGCAGATTACGCGGTGATCGGGGTTCCACCGTACGATCACCCCGACTGCGGAGGCAGACGGATGGCACGGTCGACACCGGATCCTCCTGAGCCGGAAGTCTCGATGTTTGTCGGGCAGGGGCTGCCGGTCGAGACGTTCGTTCTCCAATGCGAGGGCAGTGACATGCCGTTTCCGTTCACTTCTCCGCTGTGGGCGGGCGGATTTGCTGTTCTTCATCAACCGAACTACGAAGATCCGTTCGGGTTCCACATCGGCGAGTGGGACATGAACCTCGCTCAACCGTACGCGACAAAGAGCTTCGACCATGCCGACGACAACGTCCATGAATCGGCCACCTTTACGCTCTGGTATGCGCCGCTTCCGTGAGGGACGTGGACGACCTTTTCCCGGTATCGACGGGTGTCCTCGTCTCTGCCGCTCCCGACGAGGCTATTGGCATTCCGGGCGAGCTTCAGCACACTGTGCCGAGCTCCCATGCACGACCTGGCACTTACGCATGAAATAGCGAGACTCACCCTGCAGATCGGCGTGCTCCTTGTAGCCGCGCACGCCGCCGGTGCGACGGTTCGGCGGATCGGCCTTCCACCGCTGATCGGAGAGATGGGCGCCGGTGTACTGCTCGGCCCGTATGCTCTTGGCACATTCTCTCTCCCGTCCTTCCCTGAAGGGCTGTTTCCGCTCGCCGACGCCGCCTTTCCGATTTCGCATACGCTGTTCGGCTTTGCCATGATCGGAGCGATCGTTCACGTATTTCTCGCCGGCATCGAGTCCGACCCCCGCTTTCTCTCCCGCGTGCGCCTTCGCGGCGTCGGTGTTGCTCTGCTCGGCGCCGCCGGAGGGCTCGCGGCAGGCGCAATATGCGCGCCCATTCTCCTCGGCGTGCCGACCGACGATCGCGCGATACTTCTCGTTATGGCTGTCTCCGTCTCGACCTCGATCGGAGTCCAGGCGAGAATTCTCGCGGATCAGCACCGGATGTCCGAAGCGGAAGGATCGATTGTACTCGGAGCCTCCCTCTTTCACGACGGTATTGCGATTCTGCTCGCGTCGACCGCTGTGCTCGTCGGTGCCGGTTCGCCGCTCGGACCTCGCGCCATCGAGGGAGCGATACCCACCGTCGCGATAGCGGTTACGGTGTGGGCGGTATCGTACGCGCTGCTGCTCCTTGCCCTTCCGGTGCTTGTGCGGTCGCTGACCCGGATCATGTCCACCGGCAGCATCGCCGTGCTCACCCTCTCGCTTGCTCTCCTGCTCTCGGGGGTATTCGAGGCGGTCGGCATTGCGTCGGTAGCCGGAGCGTACGGAGTCGGGCTCGCCCTCTCTCGGAGCGATCTCTCGGCCACGTTCGAACAGCGGATTCGTCCGATCGCCGGATTCTTCATCCCGGTTCTCTACGCGGTGCTCGGCACGTTGATCGATCCGACAGTGCTCGTATCACTTCCGGTGCTTCTCGCCGGGCTCGGACTCGCTATCGTCTCCGGTCTGGCGAAGACCGCAGGCGCGGCGATCGCGGCGCGGGCGGGCGGCTTCTCGTGGTTCGGAGGCCTGCTTGTCGGAGTCGGAACGCTTCCCCGCGGGGAGGTCGGCCTGATAATCGCCGTGGTCGGTGTGGCCGCCGGGATACTGACATCGGAATGGCTGAAAGTGCTCATGGTGATGATCGTCGTGTCGACGCTGTTCGCATCACCCCTTCTCTCGCGAATGCTCGAATCGCCGCGACCGACGGTGCGGCGACGCAAGTACCGGCTGCAAACGGTCGTTCGTTCGATCACGACGCCGAACGAAGATCTCGCCGAGCTCGTAACCGGCGCCCTCCTCCGGGCAATGGCCCAGGACGGTTTCTTCGTCCATCGACTCGATCTCGACGGCGCTGTCTACAGCGTGCGCAAGGACCGGCGGGCGTTCACGCTCCGCCGCAAGGATGCCGAAATACAGCTCGCCGGTGCCGAGGCCGAAGAGGCGTTCATGAACACCGCGCTGTACGAGGCGCTCGTGCATGTGAACGAGCGTATTCGCACGTTGACCCGGGTCGAGGTACCGCCGGAGCTTCTGCGCGATACTCCGGCGCCCGCGGCGACTTCGGGCATTCGACTCACCGACTACATCCGAGCGGAAACGACCGTCGTACCGCTGCACGCCCGTGGCCGCGAGGAAGCCATCATCGAGCTCGTAGATCTGCTCGATTCCCGGGGCGCCCTCGGTGACCGGGATCTCGTTCTCACCGATATTCTCGACCGCGAGCGTTCGATGAGTACGGGCCTCGAACACGGTGTTGCGCTCCCGCATGCAAAGACCGACGGAGTCTCCCGCATCGTGTGTGCGGTCGGACTCACGCCGGACGGGATCGATTTTCAGTCGATGGATGGCGAGCCGGCGAGGATCATTATCGTGATCGCTTCCCCGAAGGAAAGCAAGGGGCCGCATCTCCAGCTTCTCGCGGCACTCTCGGCTCGTATGCGGCTTGCGGAGGTGCGAGACCGGGCGCTCGCCGCTCGCAACCCGGCCGAGCTCGCGGCCGCACTTACCGGATGAGCTTCTTGTACTTGATCCGATGCGGTTGCGCCGCCTCCTCGCCGAGCCTGCGCTTTCGGTCCTCCTCGTACTCGGTGAAGTTCCCCTCGAACCATCGCACCTGACTGTCGCCCTCGAAGGCGAGCGTATGCGTGCAGATGCGGTCGAGGAACCACCGGTCGTGCGAGATGACCATAACACAGCCGGGAAAGTTCAGAAGCGCATCCTCGAGTGCCCGCAGCGTATCGACGTCGAGATCGTTGGTCGGCTCGTCCAGCATGATCAGGTTGCCTCCGCTTTTGAGCACTTTGGCCAGGTGAAGCCGATTCCGTTCCCCGCCGGAGAGTACCCCGACCTTCTTCTGCTGATCGCTCCCTTTGAAGTTGAACCACGAGAGATAGGCGCGCGAATTGACCTCCGCCCGGCCGAATTTCAGCGTATCGTGCCCGTCGCTGATCTCCTCCCACACCGTCTTCTCGCCGTTGAGCGTCTCACGACTCTGATCGACATACGCCGGCACAACCGTTTCCCCGACGGTCAGTATCCCGTCATCCGGCTGCTCCTCTCCGACGATCATTCGGAAGAGGGTCGTCTTTCCCGCACCGTTCGGCCCGATAATACCGACGATCCCGGCGCGGGGCAGGTCGAATGTCAGGTCCTCCATAAGCAGGCGGTCACCGTATCCTTTGGTAACGCCCTCGGCGCGAATCACGATATCTCCGAGTCGCGGACCCTTCGGGATCACCACTTCGGCGTTCTTGAGCGCCTCACGCTCATCCTGCGCGGCGAGCTGTTCGTACGCATTCAGCCGCGCCTTACCCTTCGACTGCTTCGCCTTCGGAGACATGCGGATCCACTCGAGCTCATGCTCGAGCGTTTTCTGCCGCGCACTCTCCTTTTTCTCCTCGACCCGCAGACGTTCCTGCTTCTGCTCGAGCCATGAGGAGTAATTGCCCTTCCACGGGATGCCGTATCCGCGATCGAGCTCGAGCACCCAGTCGGTCGCCTCGTCGAGAAAGTATCGGTCGTGGGTAACCGCAACGACGGTGCCGGGGAATTGCTGCAGATGTTCCTGCAGCCATGCGTTCGACTCCGCATCGAGGTGGTTCGTCGGCTCGTCCAGCAGGAGAAGATCCGGCTGCTCGAGCAGAACTCTACACAGGGCAACGCGACGCTTCTCGCCGCCGGAGAGCGTGGTCACGTCGGTGTCGCCGGGCGGGCATCGCAGCGCATCCATCGCGATCTCGAGCGTCCGGTCGAGCTCCCACGCATTCGTCTCCTCGATCTGCTCCTGCAGCTTCGCCTGCTCATCGAGCAGCTTCTGCATCTGCTCGTCGTTTTCGACTTCGCCGAAGCCCGCCGAAACCTCCTCGAAGCGGTTCAGAAGATCGCGCAACTCTTTGAGCCCGAGCTCTACATTACCGCGCACGTCGAGCGACGGATCGAGCTCCGGCTCCTGCGGGAGATAGCCAACACGCGCTCCCTTCGCCGGCCACGCCTCACCCTGAAACTCCGCATCGACGCCCGCCATAATGCGCAGCAGCGAGCTCTTCCCCGACCCGTTCGGGCCGACCACGCCGATCTTCGCTCCCGGGAAGAACGAAAGCGAAATGCCCTTCAGCACTTCCTGATTCGGTGGAACGACCTTCCGGAGGTCCTTCATCACATAGATATACTGAACGCCCTTCATTGGTGGCTATCGTAGGCGAGAGTTAGACGGATGGGCAAGCGGCCGGAGCCGCGAAGACAGGCTGGACCGCGTTCGGCCGGAAACACTCGGCCAGCAGATCTGGATCCAGCAGCGGCGACAGCCCTCCTGCGCCATCGCGGACGCGGCCCCCATCGAGCACGAACTGACCAAACCTCGCCCAGTCCCGTGCGGTCAGAAG
>SLAN01000062.1 GCA_007126865.1 Spirochaetales bacterium
CTCGCGTGCATCTCCCCATAAGCGCTCCAGGCCGCTGCAGTCGACCCAGAATACACCGGTGCGCGCGTTCCACGCCTCGACGTGCGGAGTAAAGGTATAGAGAAGCTCGGTGATTTCCTCGATTCTTGCCTCGCTTTCCCAATCGTCGACCACCGCAGCCTGCAGCGACGGCACAACGGCAAGCGCCGTGGCGTACGGCATGCCGGCGCGAATGCCTGCACGGCGGGCTATGCGATTGAGCTCGAGCACGGGTGCCCGCGGGCGATCGTCGAGAACACGGGCGACCGGCATGTCGCGCCATTCCGGATGGGCGCGCAATAGCAGCTGCAAACGAAAAAATGGAAGCTCAATACATGCCGTCCGGAGCACAGCACACCTCACGAACACACCAGTACGGCCGGCGCCGCTTATCCTTGATTGCCGTGATGTCGAGCGTCAGTCGGCCATCAATCGGCCCGCTGTGGGAAGCACTCACGCGCACCCCCACAAGCGAGCCGAGTGAAGGCTCACCTTCGGTCAATGCAACCACGGCAACGTCATGGAAACCTGCCAGTCGCAGGAGCCGTCCGAGCGAGCCCGTCGCAGGGCGTACGTCTCCGAGATCGAGGACGATCAGCGCGAACGCGCCGGTACGCATGAGCGTCTCGGCAGCGCGGGCGGCCCGCTCGGCCACAATCGACGACCTGTCGTGGCGAACGTTCGCCCGTACAGAAGACGTATCCGCGGGGGCGCCGCATTGTGCCGTGACCGTCACAGAGCTGCCTGCAGCTGCAAACACGACTGGAATACGATCGACAGTCACACCCCACCGCTCGAGGTCCGGTGGAAAGAACAGCGAATCGACTGCCGATACCCACGCAACGCCATTCCCACGCCGATGAGCTTCGCGCGCCAATACAGCCACCGCCGAAAGTCGGGCAAAGCCGGTGACCTCAGTTAAGCGACCGCGCAGCATGTCGAGTTGCCACTCTTTCGACGCTCCGGGATCGGGACCGGAGGAGAGTCGTGATGCACGAACTATCGGAACATCGGCCGGCGGGTTACCCATCATAGTCTTGAATATACCAGACATTTGTCTGATATTCAAATAGATGCAGTATAAACAGCGATGAGTGGTATCAGCCCGAAAGCCGCAACGCGGAGCGTGCCGCCTGCAACCTCGGTCGCCGGCGGCCCGGCGCCTGGGGCGACCGCCGTCAGACGAACGGCGACCTTCGACACGCAACTACGTCGGTCGAATATCGGACTCCAGATAGCGCCGCACCTCCACCACGCGTCCGAGAATACGCAGCGGACCGGCCGGCACGATAACCGGATACGATCGGTTCTCCGGGTGCAGCTCCACCCGCCCGTTTCGGACCCGCAGCCGCTTCACCGTCGCCTCGTCGTCCACAAGCGCCACCACGACCTCGCCGTTCTCCGCGTCCGGTTGCTCGCAGACAATGACGATATCGCCGGGCAGAATTCCGGCGTCGATCATGCTGTCCCCTCGTACCCGAAGGGCGAACCCCCGCCGGTCGCCGAAGTCGTGATCTACGGCTACATAGGCGTCGAGATTCTCTATCGCCTCGCTGAGCTCACCGGCCTGTACGCTTCCGAGAAGCGGAACGAATGATGCCGTCCCATTACTGCCGGGTAGGCGATATCCTCGCGAGACGCGTCCGACCTTCTCCAGCCGTCCCGACGCGACGAGCGCATCGAGATGCTCCTGGGCACTCTGCACCGCCCGGAACCCGAGCTCGCGTTGCACCTCGCGAACGGTCGGCGGCGTTCCTTCGAGTATCCGCTTGCGAACATACTCGTATACGCGCTCCCGCGTGCCCCCTTTTCTGGCCATATCCCGAGTATACCCGACATATGTCTGATTTAATACCCGCCCGACTACCTCAGCGCCGTTCGGTCCGCCTCGCGACCATGTTTACCGATTCTGCCTTTTTCCGCCGATCCCGCCCCGTGCTATAGTTCTCGCCGGAGAAACGAGTGGCAAAGAACGACGCCCCGCGCCCGGCAGTACGCGTCGTCCTGGTGTGGCCGGATGAAAACCGGAACATCGGTGCGGTCTGCCGTGCAATGAAAACGATGGGAATCGGCGATCTGGCGATCGTGCCCGGCGAACGAAGCTACGAGCCGGCGGAAGTGGCGATCACCGCAGTCCATGCGTTCGACATTTTCGAGCATGCACGCTTCCGCAATTCCGTTGAGGCGGCGGTTGCCGATTGTGCACTTTCGGTCGCGTACACTCGCAGGCGGGGACGAAATCGCAAGTACTCCTCGGCCACGCCGGAGGCGATCGCCGAGCGAGTCGAGCAAGGCCGGGGCGGCGGAACGACTGCGCTCGTATTCGGAAACGAGGAGCACGGGCTGACAAACGACCAAGTCGACGCCTGCCACGTTATCTGTCGAATACCGACCGCCCCCGAATGCCCGAGCCTGAACCTCGCGCAGGCGGTACAAATCGCCTGCTACACGGTTTTTCGCCGTGCTTCCACCGTATCCGGGAAGGGGTATACTCCTCTCGACGCGGTTCGCATCGACGAGCTCGCCGACGAAGTCGACGCGCTCGTTTCCATGGTCGGTTACTCAGGCGACTATGATCGACAGACCAATCGAATCTTCGCTCGTGATCTTCTCGCCCGCGCTACCCTCACCCCGGCCGAAGGCAGACGTCTCAAGGGCCTTCTTCGGAAACTGCGCTACGGCCTGCCGGGTCGGGAGTAATGCGCTCGAGCACGTATACTGCCGGATAAACCCCGCCCGTCTCGATCACCCGCACATGCTTCATGCGCAAACCGCGCATCCTGGCAAGCACGCGCGCTACGAAATGCCGGCGCTTGCCGCCGAGGAAGACCGCACGTCCGCCCGGGCGCAGAACGTGCTCTATCCCGCGCAGAAACCGATCGTAGAGATGCTCGAAA
This sequence comes from Spirochaetales bacterium, assembly GCA_007126865.1. Classification (GTDB taxonomy): domain Bacteria; phylum Spirochaetota; class Spirochaetia; order DSM-27196; family SKKC01; genus SLAN01. Next base: position 2,916 of record SLAN01000062.1, read on the forward strand.
TCGGTCTTCTTTCCGAGCCTGACACCGAACGGCGGGTTGGTTATGACCGCATCGACGCTCGCCGCCGGCCACGTTTCCGCCAGATCGCGTGCGTCCGCATGGACCACCGAAACCCTCGAATCGAAACCGGCCGCCCGCACGTTCTCCCGGGCTCCCTCCACGCACGCGATTACCTTGTCGCTGCCGGCTATTCTCGCCTGCGGATACATCTTCGCGGCCTCGAGCAGAATCGTGCCGGAGCCGCAGAACGGGTCGAGGATACACTGTGGTGCGGCGCCGAGCCGCGCAAGGCGGAGCATTCCGTAGGCAACCACGGTGCGCAGCGCCACCCGCGGTCGATAGCGCCACTCCCAGCGCTGGTCGAGACCATCACGCGTCAGCTGCAACCCCACCGTACAAACACGGTCTCGCAGATCAACACGAACGTGGACGGTGTAGCCCTCGAGGTCGACCGACATACCGGTCTGCCGTTGAACGACCGCTCCCGCCTCCCGTTCTATGTCGACGCTGCGAAACGGGTGCGTTCCGCTGCGTTTGGAGGAGACGCGAAAGGTGTCGTCCGACGACACCGGTTCGACGGCCGTCTCCTCCACGGCGGCAAGCAGCTCCGCCATGAGATCGTCACCGGGCAGCTCGACCGTCCGCAGATGCCGCACAACGTGGTATATCGACTGCATCTCCAGCAGCGAGTCCTCGAGGTCGGCGCCGTGCGTACCGTCCGAAAGCACATCGCTCGGACACGAAGCGAGAAGCGCACCCGCGAGCCCCCACGGCTTGCGCTCGACTGAGATCGCATCTGCGTCGGCGCGGAAATCGCGTCGGGAGCGCAGGCGCTCGCGAAGTTCGATCTCCACGATATCTTCGAGGCCCGGATTTGTCGTCAGCAGGTAGACTCCATCACCCATAAGCTGCTCCTTCTTGTGGTAGAAGGCATGCTGCGCTACAGTGTCGGATAACGATGATACCCGTAGACGACATGGACGAGCTCGACGAGGCCATTAAATCCGACAAAGGGGTAATGATGTTTCTCTGGCGGAAGGAGTGCGAGGACTGCCCCGAGCTCGGTAGAAAGCTCGCCCGTCTCGCGCGCAAGTATCCGCCTCTCTTCGCATTCTCGTTGCTGCTCGACGAGCACCCCACCGCCGCCGCACGATTCGGCGTCTTCAATCCCCCGGCCGTGGTCGTATACGCCGGGCACAAAATGGTCATGAAACAGGTCGAACGCATTGACCTGCAGGCTCTCGCCCGGTATCTGGACAAATTGTATACCTACTGACAGCGGACGCGCCGGAACAGCCGGCCTGCCGGAGACCGGTCACCCCGGTTTTCCATACACTCGATTCGGATCGAATACCCGTTCCTTTAATCGCCACTCCAGCTCGATCTCTCCGCCTCCGGTGCGCTTGACCCGCCGATAGAAGCAACTGCGGAATCCGGTGTGGCACGCGGCCCCGCCGACCTGCTCGACGCGCAGCCAGAGCGCATCCTGATCGCAGTCGACCAGCAATTCGCGCACCTTCTGCACGTTCCCGCTCGTCTCTCCCTTGCGCCAGAGGCGGCCGCGCGAACGACTGTAGTACACAGCCTCACCGCCGGCGAGCGTACGATGGACCGCTTCTCGGTTCATCCACGCCTGCATAAGCGCCTCACCGGTTTCGGCGTCGGTGACGAACACCGGCAGCAGCCCGTCGATGTTGAATTGCGGATCGAACCGGTCGCCCGTCTCGCGCCGGGATTCCACGCCCGACTCGCGCCGGGATTCCGAGTCCGGCGAGCTGTCGCCGCCCGGCGGACGTTCGCTGCCGGTAGGGCCCTCGCCCGGCGACTGGCTATCGTCCGGCGAGCGGCCGCCCTCGCCCGGCGTGCCCCGGGGGTCCGTTCGGCCGTCGCCGGACGCACTCTCGCCTCCGGCTGCCGGACGTTCGAAACCGCCCGGCGCACCTTCGTCGCCGGCCGACGAACGCCCACCGCCGGCTCGAGCCGCGCTTCCACCGGTCCGGGAACTACCCATCACCCCTGCTCCTTCTTCTGCAGCTTCGCCCACGTGTCCTTCAGCGCCACCGTTCGGTTGAACGCCGGAGCGCCGGCCGTGCTGTCGAGCGAGTCGACGCAGAAATAGCCGTGCCGGAGAAACTGGAACCGGTCTCCCGGCTCGGCGCTCGCCAGCGACGGTTCACACATCGCCGACTCATAGATCACCAGGCTGTTCACATTGAAGTTGTCGATCCAGCGCTCGCCCGATTCCTCATCGACATCGGTCGGATCGATAGCGGTGAACATGTTGTCGTACACCCGCACCGGCGCGTTCAGCACGTGGGCGGCGCTCACCCAGTGCAGCGTCCCTTTGACCTTCCGCCCATCGGGCGTGCCGCCGCCGCGGCTCTCCGGATCGTACGTGCAGCGAAGCTCGACGATCTCACCGGTATCGTCGCGCACGACCTCCCGGCACGTAATGTAGTAGGCGTGCTTCAGCCGCACCTCGCGGCCCGGCGCAAGCCGAAAAAACTTCTTCGGCGGGTCCTCCATGAAGTCACCGCGCTCGATGTAGAGCTCGCGAGAGAACGGAACTCTCCGCGTACCGGCCGATTCGTCCTCGGGGTTGTTCACCGCCTCCATCTCCTCGACCTCTCCTTCCGGGTAGTTCTCGATAACCACCTTCAGCGGGTCGAGCACGACCATGACCCGGTTCGCGCTGCGATTGAGCTCTTCGCGCAGACAGTACTCGAGCATGCTGAGATCGATGGTGCTCTCGGTCTTCGAAACACCGACGCGCCTCAGAAACTCGCGAATCGCGCTCGGCGTGTAGCCGCGCCGCCTGAGTCCGCGGAGGGTCGGCATCCGCGGGTCGTCCCAGCCGGATACGTAGCCGCCTTCCACAAGCTCCCGAAGCTTGCGCTTGCTCATGACCGTGTAGGTGAGGTTCAGCGGCGCAAACTCGATCTGCTGCGGATGATGAACCTCGAGCGCATCGAGAAACCAGTCGTAGAGCGGACGATGATTCTCGAATTCGACGGTGCACAGCGAGTGGGTGACCCCTTCGATCGAGTCGCTCTGCCCGTGCGCCCAGTCGTAAGTCGGATAGATGCACCACGTGTCGCCGGTGCGGTGGTGGTGCGCGAAACGTATACGGTACATGGTCGGGTCGCGCATGTTGATGTTCGGATGCGCCATGTCGATCTTCGCACGAAGGACACACCGCCCCTCGGAAAGCTCGCCTGCGCGCATGCGCCGGAAGAGGTCGAGATTCTCCTCGGAACTCCGGTCGCGGTACGGGCTGTTGCGCCCGGGTTCGGTCGGCGTCCCGCGGTACTCGCGAATCTCGTCGGCGCTCAGCTCATCCACATATGCAAGCCCCTTCTTGATGAGCTGCTCCGCGAACTCATACAGCGTCTCGAAGTAGTCGCTCGCAAAGTACTCGTGCTCACCCCAGTCGAATCCCAGCCAGCGGATGTCGTCTTTTATTGCGTCGACGTACTCGACATCCTCCCGATCGGGATTCGTATCATCGAAGCGAAGCGAACAGCGACCTCCGTACTCGCGTGCGATGCTGAAGTCGAGGTTGATCGCCTTTGCATGCCCGATGTGGAGGTACCCGTTCGGCTCCGGCGGGAAGCGCGTCTGCACGCGCCCGGCGAAACGGCCGGTTTCGTTATCGTGTTCCACCCATTGCCGGATGAAGTCGAGACCGCCGGTCGCACTCTCGCGGTTTGAGTCACCCATCTTGAAAACTCCTGTTACGCTTCGGTAGAGCGCCGATCGTAGCACGGAGCGGCACGGCGATTCAAAGCGACTGCGGCGTCGACGGTGCTACTCGCCGATGGCCGTGGCCACAATTCTCCGCGATCCACCACGATTGCGATGCTCGCAGAGATAGACGCCCTGCCAGGTCCCCAGGTTCAGCCTTCCGCCGGTTATCGGGACGGTCACCGAGGCGCCGACAAGCGACGACTTCACGTGGGCCGGCATATCGTCGGAACCTTCGAGCGTATGCACGTAGTACGGCTCGTTCTCCGGAACCAGCCGATCGAAGATCTGAGCGAAATCGGTGCGGACGTCCGGGTCCGCGCTTTCGTTGAGCGTGAGTCCGGCCGAAGTATGCTGGATGATGATGTGGCAGATTCCGGTCGTAATCCCGCGGAAATCTCCGATTTTCCTCGCGATTTCGTCGGTTACGAGGTGAAATCCGCGCGGCTTCGCACCGAGCGAAAAGCTCCACTGCTCTACTCTCATTGTTTCGCCTTTCCATTCCTGTATCGAGTCGGTATGCTGCTATCGAAAGCAATATGGACAGCGAAGTCATCTTAATTGGAGCCGGGCCGATCGGAATAGAGGTCGCGGCGGGGTTGAAGAGTACCGGCGTCGATTACCTGCACATCGAGGCGGGACAGCTGGCGGACACGATTACGAAGTGGCCCCGACATGCCCGCTTCTTCAGCTCCCCGGAACGGTGTGCGATCGCCGGAGTACCGGTGCAGACCTTCGATCAGGAACAGCTCATCGGTGAGGTGTACCTGGCCTATCTGCGGAACGTGGTCGAGATATACGACCTGCAGATTAAGTTTTACGAGCGTGCGACATCGCTTCGCCGAACGCAGGAGGCCTTCACGGTCGAGTCGATGAGCCGAACGGGACCGAGACGGTACACCGCGCGCTCGGTAGTGCTCGCCACAGGCGACATGAATGCACCGAACCGCCTCGGGATACCGGGGGAAGACCTGCCGCACGTCAGCCACCGTTTCGATGAACCGCACCGCTACTTCCGCCAGAAACTGTTCGTCGTCGGCGGACGAAACTCAGCGCTCGAGGCGGCGCTCCGCTGTTTTCGCGCCGGTGCGGAGGTCAGTCTCAGCTATCGCCGCGCGGCGCTTGAAAGGGAGCGCACGAACTCCCGGCTGCACCTCGAGCTTTCGATTCTCACCGGCAAAGAGTACATCGGTTTCTACCCGTCGACCGTTCCGGCGGAGATTCGCGATAGCTCCGTTGTTCTCAAAAGCACGCTCAACGAACAGGAGTTCAGCGAAGTCGACGCCGATTTCGTACTTCTGCTTACCGGCTTCCGCGGCGACATTTCGTTACTCCGCGAAGCCGGAGCGGCGTTCGACGGAACCGTCCCGAGGATCGACATGAACACTATGCAGACGAGCGTTTCCGGTCTCTACGTTGCCGGTACGGCGATCTCGGGCGACCAGAATGCGTACAAGGTGTTCGTGGCTACCGCACACGATCACGCTCCGAAAATCGTGAAATCGCTCACCGGCCGCGACGATGCACCGCACGGAACGATCGGCAGCCGGCGCTATCCGTTCTCCATCGACGACATAAGGCCGAAAGACAGCTGAACCGACGCTCATGGCGCCGGCCCTCATGACGCCGGGCTTTATAGCGCCGACCGCGTGGCGCCCTCCCTCCATGGCGCCTCCCCACGGCGCCTTCCCCCACGGCGCCGAACGGTCCAACGCTGGTGGCGTGCTGTGTCGGCTCACGGTGCGCCGCCGGAGATCCGGTAGCCGCCCGAACGCCTCGTAACCACTCTTGACATTCGTGGTTTCCTCCTTGACGAGGTCTTAACACGATCTTGACACTATTCGCGCACGGGGAGTAACGCAATAGATGAGCAGACATACGAAACGCACCGTCCGCCTTCGACTTTTCGCGCTCTCCTTCTTTGCAGCATGGGTTCTGTTCACGCTCTATCCGGACCCTACCGATCTCGTGAAAAGCGTCTTTCGTGTCTTTCGCCCCCCGATTAACGCTTCTCTCGCGGCCGCGTTCGAGCAGCAATTTGTCGGTCTCGAAGAAGCGCACGCGATCGACGCGAAGGTGCAATCGGAGTTTCCGTATCAGTACGACTGGGTCACTTACAACCTGCCCTGGTACTTCCCCACGGTTGACGAAGCGTTCGCCAACATGGCCGGTGACTGTAAGACACGCCTCGTCGTTCTCGCCTCCGTACTCGAATCGCGCGGAATCCCGTATTCAATCTCCGTATCCCCGACCCACATCTGGGTGGAATACGAGGGCAAACGGGCAAACCGGATCGAGAACGCGGAAGTTGCACTGTTCAGCTCCGCCGGCGACGGGATGCTCGCGATACCTGCCCACTTCGAGTGGCGGCGATCGTTCGACAGTTTCTGGACGGCGTTCTGGACGTACATGCCGAACGATCGGAAGCTTTTGCTGGGCGCAGGGTTGGTCTTGACAATAGTTCTTCTCGCGCTCGCAGGAGTGACGCCGGCCGATATCGGCGGCCGACCGGCGGTGCGCGAGCGGGCATATCTCGATCCCGTCACAACCGGCTCGGTTCTCCGCCGGCTTCAGGCACCCGTGACTCCCGAGTAGGGCGGTGTCGTGCAATTTGAACGATCCCGAGGCTCGTTTTGCCCGTACGTCACGTTCCGGCTCCTCGGCAACCGCCGTCCGACCGTGATATAGTTCGGTATTTCCGGGAGTAACCCCCGGCCGCTCGTTTTCTCTGGAGGGATTTGCAATGGGACAGACAAATGGGGCGCACGACAGTCGGGAGCTCGAACAGGTTCGACAGCTGATCCTGGATGCGAAAGAGAAGGCGTACCGCGAGACCGACATGGAGCCGGAGCCGGAACTGACGCATTCGGTAGATTGGCCGGTTACGTGCACGGTCGGCCCCGGACTCGAAGGAGCTATCGCCGCGGAGACCAGGATCGGCTATGTGAACGGAACGAAGGGCTCACTCATCTATCGCGGCTACGACATCTTCGATCTGTGCGCAGAATCGACTTTCGAGGAGACCTCTTACCTGCTGTTGCACGGATACCTTCCGAACAAATCGGAGTTGGAGAAGTTCGAGAACCTTCTGCGACGAAAG
>SLAN01000006.1 GCA_007126865.1 Spirochaetales bacterium
GTTTCGACGAATGCGCTGGAGCTCGGTATAGACATAGGCGGTCTCGACGCTGCGATCTCCGCCGGTCTTCCCGGCTCCGTTTCGAGTGCCTGGCAGCAGGCCGGTCGCGCCGGACGACGCAACACTGTCTCGGTGGCGATCCTCATCGCGAGCAGCCATCCGCTCGACCAGTACATGGTGAGCCACCCCGATTACTTTTTCGGACGCAGCCCCGAAGACGGCTTTGTCGACCCCGAGAACACATACATCCTTACCGACCATCTGAAGTGTGCGAGCTTCGAGCTTCCCGTCCGGGAAACCGATCCGTTCCCCGAGTTTGCCGCCGACTATCTGCACGCATTAGAGGAAACCGGTGTGGTACGATTCACGCGCGATACATTTTACTGGTCCGACCGAAGCTATCCGGCCGAGAATATCTCGTTGCGGACGGCCACGAATGAGAATGTCGTGATCGTGGACGCCACCGCAGGGCGAAACGAGGTAATCGGGGAGATCGACCGCTCCGGCGCCAAGGAGGAGATTTACGAGAACGCGGTCTATATTCACCGGGGACGACAGTACTTCGTGAAAAGCCTCGACATAGAAAACCGCCGTTGCTACGTCGAAGAAACCGATGTCAACTACTACACCGATGCGATTGTGAAGCGCGACATCAAGGTGCTCTATGAAGATGAGCGGCAAACGCTGCCCGACTGCATCACGATAATCGGCGACATTCTGGTGCGCACGCAGGTTGCCAAGTTCAAGAAGATCAAGTTCGGCACGCACGAGAATGTCGGCTACGGCGAGATCAGCCTGCCCGAGGAGGAAATGCACACGCGCTGTCTCGCAGTATCCTTCCCACCGGAAACGCAGGCGGGACGAGCGCTCGGTTCGCTTTCGCCGGATTCGCAACCGGTGGTCGTTGCGCGGCTCGGCGCGTTGCTGAAGAACATCGCCCCGATGTTTCTGCTGTGCGATTCGCGCGATATCGGTGTGGCCGAACGCATCCGCGACCCGCACTTCGGTGCGCCGGCACTGTATCTGTACGATAACTATCCGGGGGGCATCGGGCTTGCGGAGACGCTGCAGCGCAGGTTGGGCGATGTGCTGCACGCCGGCCTCGATTTGCTCGACGGCTGCCCGTGTGCCGAAGGGTGTCCGAGCTGTATCGGACCGCGCGATAGTCGTACCGAGATCGATGTCGATCCGAAGGCTGCGGTGCGAAGCCTGCTCGCACTCTGGCTGTCGACTACGGAGGTCGGAACGTGAGCGACCCGCTCTATGAGCGGCTCCAACGACTGAAACGCACGCGGCAGGGACGCGGTGAAAGACCGACCACCGGCACAACGGCGGCCGGAGTAACCAGCGGTGTCGAAACGGGCGGACGATCGTCCGGCGACGAGGCGGATGCCTCGCTAACCCGCCTCGGATTCCGATCCGCAGGCAGCGGAATCCGCGAGCGCCGCGTATTCCGCAGAATCGGCGGGCAGGCGCGTAGAATCCGGCAGCTGTGCGAACCGCCCGGTGGCCATCTGGTTCCCGGAGACGGTAGACCGTTGCTCTTCTTCGACGCTGAGACCACCGGTCTGAGTGCCGGGGCGGGCACCGTCGCCTTTCTTGTCGGCGCCGCACGGGTGATCGCCGACGATACAATAGAGGTGGTTCAGCTTCTCCTGCCGGACTACCCGTTCGAGCCCGAATTCCTCGCTCGGACTGCCGATCTGCTGGCCGCCGACTCGCGTCTGGTGAGCTACAATGGGAAGAGTTTCGATACTCATGTGCTTCGCTCGCGCTTTCTGCAGTCCGGGTGTGCGTGGAATGAGCCTCATCAGATCGACCTGCTTTACGCCACGCGTCGGCTCTGGTCGACGGTACTACCCGATTGCCGGCTTTCGACGGTCGAGGCTCGCGTGCTCGGTGTGGAGCGTGAGCTCGATGTACCGGGGAGCGAGGTGCCCGAACGCTACTTCGCATTTCTCGATACCGGCGCGGGGGAGGTGATGCGAGAGGTGATCGCTCATCACGAGCAGGATATGGTTTCACTCGTGTGCCTGCTCGCTGCGATCGAGGATGTGCTCGATGCCGCTCCGGATATCGCGAATGCGCCGGTGCTGCCTCCCGATCCGATCGGAGCCGCACGTATGCTCGCTCCGTACGACGTTGAACGGGCGATAGGCATTCTGCGCAGACGCGTCGATTCGTCGGGTCCGTTCGGCGACGGGCCCGCGGCGATGGTCATGCTGGCGGGTCTGCTCAAGCGACGAGGACGGCACTCCGAGGCTGCGGAGATCTGGTCGGTGCTGTTTCGCTACGGCTGCAGCGAGTTGGCCGGCATCGAGTTGGCGAAACACCTCGAGCACCGTGAACGCGATTTCGAGGCAGCCCTGTCGGTATGCGAAGAGCTTATCAGGTTACGCGGGTCGACACCCTCGCTCGATCACCGCAGGGCGCGACTGCTCCGCAAGTCAGCCGGCTCACCTTCGAGTTGAGCGGTGCTCTCATAGAGCGTGCGGTATCGCTTCGCCATCTCTTCGGTGGAGAACCGCTCCCGCATTCCTCGTTGGCGCACGGCGTTCAGAACGCGCGGGCCACGCTGCCACAGCGCGAGGGCGCGCTCGATGGCTTCCTTTATCTGTTCCGGATCGTTTTTCCGAATCACGATACCGGTTCCTTCACCGGCGTCTTCGCTGAGGTCGTGAATAGTATCTTTCAGTCCTCCCGTTTCACTTACAATCGGTATCGAGCCATAGCGCAGACTGTATATCTGGTTCAGTCCGCATGGCTCGTAGCGGCTCGGCATCAGGAAGAAGTCGCTTCCGCCCTCGATCATGTGAGCGAGTCGTTCATCGAAGCGGAGCGCCACTCCGACGTTCCGGTATCGGTGTGCGAGCTCTCGCAGCCGCTGCTCGAACTCATCATGACCGCTACCGAGTACGACAAATGCGAAGCGGTTCTGTTTCAGCAACGGTTCAAGAGAGCCGGTGTTACGATCCAGAAGCTCCCGGAACCCTTTCTGCTCATCGAGTCGGGCAATCATACCGATCACCGGTCGCCCGCGATCGACAGGCATACCGAACTCGCGCATCAGTGCCCGGCGTACGATCTCGCGCTTCTCGAGCGTATCGATATCGTATTGCACCGGAAGAAAGCTGTCGGCCGACGGGTTCCACCGCCGGTAATCGACGCCGTTGAGGATACCGTGGATCGCATCACGTCGAGCGTGGAGCGTGTCCTCGAGACCGAACCCGCGACCCGGTCGCATGACCTCATCGGCGAACGACGGCGAGACGAATACGATGCGGTCGCTCGATGCGATTCCTCTCACGAGCGACGGACTGTCCCGCGTCGCCTCGCCCCCGGCCGGCATTACCGAGCCGGCACCGTTCCCCGACCCGGGAGGTTGCGGCATCGAGTGCGAATCTTCGGAGAAAGGCTCGAGAGGTCTCGGAGCCACCCTCTTCCCATCCGGTCCGGAATGTGCGGGGTTGTGTACGGTCAGGACACTCTTCGACTCGGCGAATCCGGAAATCCGTTCCCGGTATCGCAGCAGCTCCGCCACAGGTGCAGTCGGCCAATCGTGAGCGTGAAAGACGTGTGGTGTCCACCGCAGCGTCCGCGAAACGGCGAACGCGGCCGCCGACAGAAGAGCGAACCTCAGATCGTTGTCCTCGTAACCGCCGCTGTTCGGTCCGTAGATGAAATCGCGATCGAACATGTCGAGTCGGTCCACGAAGTAGACCGGAACGCGCGGATGAGACGGCAGCGATGCTTCGTATACAGCGGTCCAGAACTCGTTCGAGCCGACCTCACAGGCGATCGGGCGGGGAATGCGGTACATTCCCGAGGCGTTGACCCATCCGTAGCGTGGCATGAGAACGCGAACATCGACATCCAGGTCTGCCAGGCCTGCTGCGAGTCCGCTGACCATATCGCCAAGTCCACCAACGCGGGCGAACGGCGTGAGCTCATTCGTGATCAGGAGTACTCTCAGAGGCAGTGCAGGCGGCGAATCATCAGATACCGCGATAGTATGCGATTGTGAACTCATCGGTCACACTGTAGCCGAGACGACGGTACATGCGAAGGGCCGGTTCGTTGTGCCGTTTCACAAAGAGGCTGCTGTGGCGTCCATCGCGTTCAATGTCACGAAGAAGTCGATACATTACCGCACCGGCAATACCGCGTCCGCGTAGCGGACGCTCGGTGTATACTCCACCGATCTGGTCCCAGGAAAAGCCGCGGGCGTTCGTTTGCGCCTTTCCGACCATTTTCCCATCGTACTCTACCGCGTAGACCAGTTGTTTTCGCAGGCTCATCTTGAGGTGGCTCATGCATGAGGCGGGATCGAAGCTCTCCGGCCGGAGCACAACCTCTTCGATCTCGTACTCTCGTTGAATGGGATAGAGCGCCTCGGCGTCCCGGATGCCCGCCCTGCGTATCGTCATTCCTTCCGGCAGCGGTTCGGGGTCGATCGGTGTGGCGCACGTTCGCGTCATGAGATAGTAGTTGACGGTGTCGAGAGGCGTGGTGGACAACAGACGCTGGAGGCCGCAAACATCACGGTCGAGTCCCATGACGCAGAAGAGCCGGTTCCGGACCCCCCTTAGCTTGCGTGATAGTGCTCTCGGATCGGGGGCGCCATCCTCCGGCAGTACCGGGAAAACGAAACCGCCGCCGGTATGAAAAACGGTCGCCTCCACCCGGTCATCGCGGGCGAATACGGTAAAGCGCCCATTTCGTCGTCCCGTCTTCTCCGGACTGCCCGGTAACGCCTCGGTAACCGTCACGCAACCGGCTTCACGGGGCAGCAGAAACCGTTTCAACGGTTCGATGTGTGAGCTCCTGGCATGCAACCAGTGACCGCGTCCGTTCGTACGCACCATCGTTTGTCTACCGATCGTCTCCCCCGAAGTCGCGCAGCGGCACTGTCCCCTGCTCCAATCGTTTCCCGAGTAGTACCTCAATACCCGCTCGAAAGCTTGCCCGCTCGAAGCCGTATACCGCTATCGCCGTATCCACGAAATCGACGTCTGCGAGAAGTAAGGGGGAATGGGTTGAGATGACTACGAGGCGGTCGGCGTACGGTTCGAGTGCTTCGAGTACCTCGAGACTGTTCCGGTTCGAGAGCACGAATACGATAAGATCGGCGTCACGGGCACGTCGGCGAGCCTCTTCGCGATCGACCGCACGGCTGTGCCCAGTCGGCGTATACGAGAATCGGAACTCGTCCGCCCCGGGGAAGTACGTACGCGCGGCCGAGAAGAACGCTCCGATGTTGCCGGTCAGCACTATCCGACCGGCGGAATCCGGGTCGATCGGAAGTGCCCCGTCTCGCACGACGGAGACGGCACGCTCGGCATGGTCGGTGAAGAAATCCGTGCTTCCGGGATTCGGAATGTAGCGCGCGAGTCGATCGGGTTCCGGATAGAGCGGCACGGAATCGTCCGCTTCGAGATATCTCTCCTTGAGCTCCAGGATTCGGTACACCGATTCTCGCACTCGCTCGCGAAAGCGGGGTCGCTCGTCGTAGGCATTTCGCAGTGCCCGCCACTCCTCCCCGTTGAGTGCCGGTGTCTCCGACAGCATGATCATATCGTTTCCCGCCTCCACCGCCATCACGAGCAGCTCTCCGAAACTCAGGTTCTTGCGCCGCCCGTGTATGGTAGCACCGATCATGTGCATGTCGTCGGTTACGAGAAGGCCCTCGAACCCGAGATCGTCGCGAAGCAGGGCGGTCATGATTTCCGGAGAGAGAGAGGCCGGTATACGCGATCCGGTGATTTTCGGAAAGGCAAGGTGTGCACTGAGAATCGCGGGAATGCCTTCGCGAATGAGCATTCGATACGGGACCAGATCATGGTCGTACAGTTCCTCTCTCGAATAGTCCAGCTCCGGAAGCAGCACGTGGCTGTCTCCGGCCGCATTCCCGTGCCCCGGGAAATGCTTCGCCGCAGAGATCACCCGCTCGTTTTCGTGACCGCGGAAGAGTGCGAGTCCGAGCAGTCCGGTCTGGACCGGATCGTCACCGAAGGAGCGAGAGCCGATTATTTCGGCACGCGGATTTCGATAGACGTCGACTGTCGGAGCGAAGTTCATGTTGATGCCGAGCGCGCGCATTTCGGCCGCTATGTGTCGTCCGGCCTGGTACGCATCCGCGGGAAGACCGGTGGCACCGATCGCCATGTTCCCCGCGCCTCTGCTTGTGTTTCCGCGCACGTGGCGAACCATCCCCCCTTCCTGATCCGTCGCCGTAAAAAGGGGGATTGATTGCGAACGAGCGGTGGCTGCCCGCTGCATTTCGCCGAGTGTCGCAGCGAGCTCGACCGGATCGTCGGTATTCCGGCCGAACACTTTTACGCCGCCGATACCGCGTTCGGATATCCACCGCATGATAAGATCGCCGGGCGCCGCACCGTCCCACCCGAGCAGGAGCATCTGTGCGATACGCTCATCGGGGCTCATCCGCTCGTAGCGCGACTCCACGCTTTCAGCATGAACCCGCGGTAGTGTCGCGAACAACAGTGCTCCGATCAGGAGTGTTCTCACAGCTCGAACCGCCACTACTCTCAAGACCCTCCGGTGGTTCGTTATAGAACAAGTCCGACGAACTATATGACCGGCGATGCCGCCTTTCCGGCGGATACGTTGCCAATCCGATACATCGCAGACTTCGTCAGCCCCGGAGGGTAGCCCGAATCGGCCCTTCTCGACCAGTGGGCGTGTACCTCGGTTCGCATGACCTCGGTACCCGATCGAATCGCGCGGCACAGCGATCGGTGACACTTATGCCGGGAGTGTTCCCAACCGATAATCACGGTAAGGAGTATACCGAGTATGTCCGACACGACGGTACGTCAGGAAGAACAACCGGTCGACGCGCTCGAGCGCGTGCTCAACAGTCAAATCGAGCTGCTCGAACGGACCGCGATTGAGCATCGGGAGCTTCAAAGCGCGGTAATCGGCCGCGACTGGCGGGCACTCGAAGAGTACATGTCACGACTGAACGTGCGCTCCGGCGAGCTGAGCGAGCTCGAGCGTCAGAGACACCGCGCGTATCGAGAACTTCGCGAGCAACTCGGGCTCGGCACCGGAGATGGCTTCTACGAGGTGCTCACCCGGCTGGATAACGGTCCACGTTCACGCCTGGCTGAGCGTTATCGCAACCTCAAGGTCGCTGTCATGCGTCTCGCGGGGCAGAACGGAAATCTCGAATCGTATGTAGCCGCCAGCAGCGAGACCCTCGAACAGGTTCTCGGTGAGCTCTTTCCCCAGCGGAAGGGGACCATTTACGGGCGCTCCGGCGCAGCGACAGCGAAAGACAGCCGTGCTTTCGTCGTCAACAGAACTCTGTAGGGAGCCGCGAGATGCAGTCGACATTTTCGGGAATCGAGATCGGTAAACGCGGCCTGCTCGCCCACAACCGGGCATTGACCACCGTCGGCCACAATGTCACGAACTCCGCTACCGAAGGCTACAGCCGCCAGCGCGCCGAGATGTCGGCGTTCCATCCCCTTACCAGGCCGGGACTCACGCGGCCCGAGCGTGCCGGACAGCTCGGTCAGGGGGTGGAAGTGACCCGGATCGCCCGGGTACGCGACCTGATCCTCGAGGAGCGAATCGTCGGGGAAGCGCACAAAGAGGCGTACTGGGAAGAGCGTGACAAGTATATGCTCATGCTCGAGCAGATCTACAACGAACCGACCGAACAGTCGATTCGCGGCGATCTCGACCGATTCTGGGACGCATGGCAGGAGCTGTCCATTCATCCCGATCAGATGGCACCGCGTGAGGCGGTACTCGAACGCGGGAAGTCGCTCGTTCAGAACATCAACGAGCGCTATACCGATCTCGACCGCATTCGAACCATGCTCGAGGAGGAGATCACCGGCGCGGTCTCACAAGTGAACGATCTCGCGAACGAGATCGCCGGGTTGAACGAACAGATTCGGTCCGCCGAAGCGGCCGGAGACGATCCCAACGATCTGTATGACCGCCGCGATCTGCTCGTTGAACGTCTCGGACGCTATGCGAACATCACCACCGATCGTCGCGATCCGGACGAGTTCAGGGTAAACATCGGCGGATTCCATCTCATTCAGGGAACGATCGCCAAACAGTTCGTCACCGAACCGGATCCGAACAACGCCGGGTACTCGCGCGTACTCTGGGAGCACACCGGCGAGGAGGTGCGGTTCGGCGGAGGACGAATCGCTGCGTTCCTCGAGCTGCGGGATGACGACGTTCGAGGGGAGATCCAGAACCTCGACAACATGGCGGTGAACTTCACCGACCTCGTAAACGAAATACACCGTGAAGGCTTCGGCCGAAACGGCCGGACCGGTCGCGATTTCTTCACCGAGCTGCCGTTCGTAGAGAACACGCTCGGTAACTACGATCTCAGCGGCGACGGCGAGCTCGATTCGAGCCTCATCTTCCGCCTGACCGGCGCCAATGAGGTGAACCCCGACGAGCAGATCGGTCTGTCGGGAACGATTACGCTCGCAGGACCACGGCAACCGATCGAAATCGACTACAACCCGACCGATACCGTCGAGCAAGTAGTCGCGCGGATCAACAACAGCGGCGCGGAGGTGGTCGCGCGGATCGACCGCAACAATCGCATATCGCTGAAGGGGACTCCGGCTGAGGAGACCGAGAATCGCGATTTCGTGATACGTCATGTCGAAGACAGCGGTGAGTTCCTCGTCGGGTATGCCGGATTGCTCGGTGCAAGCGGGGCCGACGGGGCATTCACGTGGGAAGAGCCGGATGCGGTGACCGGACTGAACGCCGAGGCGGACTTCGCCGTTGCGCCGCAGGAGAACCCATCAGCCTGGATCGGGGTCAACCCGGAGATCGAGCAGGAGCCGGCGACGATCGCCGCGGCGCTGTCCCGCCAGGGAAGGGATGGAGAGATCGGAGATGGTGGTGCGGCCGAGGCGATCGCCGAGCTGCGTCATCAACCGGTCATGGTCGGCCAGATTTCGACGTTCGACGACTATTTCGCCGATACGGCGGCGAGCATCGGTTTGCGCGGTGAGCAGGCGCGAAACCACTTTCAGACGCACGAGTTGCGGATGAAGGAGCTGCACGACTGGCGCGATTCGATCTCCGGCGTGAATATGGATGAGGAGCTCTCTCAGATGATCAAGTTTCAGCACGGTTACCGCGCGGCGTCGCGCTTCGTGACCGAGATCGATCGGATGCTCGATACGATCATCAATCAAATGGGTGTCTAACGCATGAACCGTATAAGCACGAATCTGCCGAACGACAATACTCGCTTCTTTCTGCGGCGGCAGGAAGTTGAGCGGAGAACGCTGCAGAACCGCATCTCCAGCCAGGAGCGGATCCAGAATCTACGCGACGATCCGGTCGGCGCCGCACACGCCACCCGCTTCGAGAGCCACTCGGTGCGTCTCGAGCGGTATGGCAAGAACATACAGTACGCGCAGGACAATCACCGCGTGACCGAGGGCTATATGCGCGAGTCGGTCGACATCATGCAGCGTATTCGCGAGATCGCTATTCAGGGTGCACACGGAACGTACTCGCGCGACGAAATGCGCTACATGGCGCAGGAGGTGGACGAGCTGCTCGAAGAGCTCGTGGAGATCGGCAACGCACGAAACGCCACCGGCGCCTCGCTCTTCGCCGGCGCACGCTCGCGGAGCGACGCGTTTCAGGTGCTTCGCGGGAATGTCGAGGGGGCCGACGGCAGGCGGATCACCGAAGTCATGTACAA
>SLAN01000126.1 GCA_007126865.1 Spirochaetales bacterium
CGTGCACTTTCGGAGAATGCTTTGACGATCGTGCGCATACGGAATTATATAGATTCGTAGCTATGAGTGATATTGCACGCGAGCACTGCAAACCGTGCGACGGGAGTGAACCGGCGCTGTCGCAGGCGGAAGCGGAGGCCATGCTCGAGTCGCTCGACGGGTGGAGCCTCGAGGAACGAAAGGGCACGCTACGGCTCCGAAAACGATTCCGGTTCGCCGATTTCGCCGGAGCGGCGAAGTTCACCGCGAGAGTAGCGGAGGCCGCCGAGGCGGTTGACCACCACCCGCGTATCGTCACCGAGTGGGGCAGGGTCACCGTCGACTGGTGGACTCACGCGGTTGGCGGACTTCACCGCAACGACTTCATCATGGCCGCGCGCACGGACGAGCTGTACGGACGCTGAGCTCCTGGGAGTTTGTCGGACTTCACTTCGGAATTGAATATCGGACGTATACACCGACATCGGAATGCATTCCTCTCGGCGAGAATATGCACTAAGCACTTCCGATATTCAATTCTGCCCATATGTCCGACAAACTCCTAAACGACGACGTCCGGGTACTCCCGCTTCAGGTAGAGCGCTGCGACCAACCCGAGTACGACGAGTATTGCGGTTACAATCGCCGCGATCGCGACTACCTCGACCTCGCTCTGTTCCACCGCTATCCCGATAAGCGCCCACACAACGACTGCAGCGTGAGGAATGTTCGAAAGTCGGAAGCTCATGAACAAACTCAGCGCCAACACTGCGACAAAGGTCACAATCGTCCATCCGACGTCGCCGAAGAGCACCCCCGAGAGCCCTGCGAGCGAGAGCACCTGGGTGACGTTGGCGATCGTTGCCACGCTGATCCAGCCGAGATAGATGCCGAACGGAATATGCACGAACCAGAGTCGGGGAAGCGGCGCTCGCTCCTTGCCGACATTCAGTCGAACGGTAATGTAGATCAGCAGTCCGAGCAGTGCCAGCATCGGCACGAGCGAAAGCACTATGAGCTCATAGTGGAAGAAAACCAGCCAGAGCGCATTCGCGATGTTCGTCCAGCAGAAGGCGGTTCCTATTCTGTCGAGCTCGCGGTCGAACTTATGACGACCGAGTCCCTGGAAGATCGTGAACGCAAGCACGGCAACATAGATGAGCCCCCAGATAGAAAACACATATCCGGCCGGCAGGAAAAGAACATCGAAACTGCGTGCCAGCTCTCCGGTATCGACACCGCCAAGCGGCAGTAATGTGGCCATCGCGTTCACCGCTAATGCGATGACGAGCGTGATATAGCAGAACAGCTGCCTCGTCCCCTCTCTTAACATCTGAAGCACCTCCATATTTCAGGAATACGTTTGCATCAGTATCGCGCGTCGCGCGGCTCCCTGCAAGGGCATGTACCGATAGTGTAACGCAACAGCACGAAAATCTCGTTACCGGCCGCGGGGACGTCCGCAGGAAATAACTCGGAGTGATGGAATCAGCCGGTGTCGAGGCAGCGCTCGGCATCTTTCGAGTGACCCGGCTGCCGGCTCTCCCTTGTATAGAATGATGGAAGGCGGGTACTTTTTGCCGATGATCTCACCCCGGCAGAACGAACAGCGCGCAGCGGAGAGCTCTCCGCACGGCGACACGGATACGCGGGGAGGTATCCGGTACGCGGTTATTCAGACACTGGTCGTTCTCACGACGTTCAAGTGGGTGTTACTCGCCTTGATCGCCGGTGTTATCGTCGGGTTTCCCACCGCCGGGTTTCTGCTGCTTCTCGACCGCGGAATCGATGTCGTCTATGCACTACCGTTTTTCTATTTCTTCATTCCGGTCGGACTCCTCGCAAGCTACCTCCTCGTTTCCCGGCTCGCCCCGGATGCAAAAGGGCACGGAACCGAGCAGGTAATCGAGGCGATTCATCACCGCGACGGCGAGATTAACCTCGCTGTAGTACCGGTCAAAATGCTCGCGACCCTCGTTACGCTGATCCTCGGCGGTTCGGCGGGGAAGGAGGGGCCGAGCGCCCAGATCGGCGCGGCGGTAGCGTCCGGTTTTGCCCGGCTCATTCGCATGAACAAGCTCGACAAGCAGCGGTTCGTGCTCTGCGGAATCAGCGCCGGTTTCGCAGGGGTGTTCGGTACGCCGATCGCAGGTGCGATCTTCGCGTCGGAGGTGCTTTCCATCGGCCGCTTTCACTATAACCGGTTGCTGCCGGCGCTTATCGCAAGCTATGTGAGCACGTTCGTCACGAGATCGCTCGGCGTACGCCATCTCAGTTTCGACGTCGGCTTCGCTGTCCCCGCCGACATATCGATGCTTTTTCAGATGGTCATATTCGGACTCGCTGTCGGTCTCCTCGCGGTGCTGTTCATCGCAATCCTGACGCGAACGGAGCGATTCTTCCACAAGATGAGAGTGCCGGGCTCTGTGAAGGCGCTCATCGGCGGGGCCGTTCTGGTCGCGATCGTCCTGCTCACCGGCACCACCAACTACGTCGGTCTCGGAATGGGAATTATCGACACGGCGCTCGATGGCGAGCCGTATCGAGGCATTGCCCCGCTGTTCAAGATGCTCACTACCTCCGTGACGCTCTCCGCCGGCGGGAGCGGCGGTATTCTCACGCCGATATTCTTCATCGGTGCAACCGCCGGGAACATCTGGGCACAGATGTTCGGCACGAGTATAGCGGTCTACTCCGCGGTCGGAATGGTGAGCTTTCTCGCGGCCACGACGAATACCCCGGTCGCCGCGGCATTCCTGGCGATCGAGCTGTTCGGACTCGCCACCGGTACATGGGCGGCGGTGGCGGCCGCCGTCGCGTTTCTCGTTGTCGGGCACGCGAGCGTCTTTCCGAGCCAGATCATCTACCAGAAGAAGACCTTCTTCGCCGACCTCGAGGTGCACGACATTCCGGTTCACTTCACGCTCACCGGAATACGACGCATATTCGGCGCGTTTTTCCGCGGATATCGCGATTACCGGGACGAGTCCGCGAAACCGGGCGGAATATCGGTCGCCGAGAGCGAGCAGACGCAAATCGCCGAGCAGATCCGCCCGCGCGCTCCCGGTCGGAACTACTATCCGCTCAGCACCGTTCCGCACGTGCCGAAGACGGAGACGTATCTTCCGGGGGATCCGGAGGCGATCGAACGGGGCGTCGACCGGTTGCGGGAGTACATAGATGCCGCCGATCGAGTGTGCGTTCTTACCGGTGCGGGTATCTCCGCGGAATGCGGCCTCCCCACCTTCCGCGATGCGCAGACCGGCTACTGGGCGCAGTTCGACTCGATGCGACTCGCCACGCTCGAAGCATTTCGCGAGAACCCGGCGCGGAGTTGGAGTTGGTACGCCGCGAGACGGCTCGCGCTCCGATCTATCGATCCGTGCGAAGGTCACATCGCTCTCGGGCGGCTGGAGAACTTCGTCGACCGGGTAACGATCGCGACACAGAACGTGGATGGTTTGCACCAGCGAGCAGGAAGCACGCGGGTGCTCGACCTCCATGGGAATATCCTTCGCGCCCGCTGTATGAACGGCTGCACTGTTTTTCACCGTGACGACGATTCGCCGGCCGCCCGGGATATCTTCGCCGAGGACATCGCGGCTGCATTCGCTGCGAATAACGCCGAATCGGAGCACGATCTGGAGGAGGTGCACGTTCCGGTATGTCCGGAGTGCGGCGCTCTGATGCGCCCCGATGTGGTATGGTTCGGCGAGCTGCTCCCCGCCGGTCCGGTAAACGAGGCGTTCGCGGAAGCGGAGCGGTGTGATCTCTTTCTCTCGGTCGGTACCTCCGCCCAGGTGCAGCCGGCGGCCAGCCTGCCGATTATCGCGCTCGAGCGCGGCGTGCCGGTTGTCGAGGTCAACCCCGGCGTCACCCCCTTGAGCGAACGAGTGACTCTGTACATCCGCGGCCGCGCGGGCGATATCCTCTCGCGGGTGGTGTAGTCACGCCATTGTGACTCGCCGTAGCCGCCGCGCGCCGATCCGCCCGGCTGCCTTGGGGGTGCGGCCGGGGACACTCCAGGCCGGGGACACTCACGCCGCGGTCACTCCACGCCGGGGACACTCCACGCCGGGGACACTTCCGCTCGTCCCGCGCTACAATGGCTCCATGGATTTCGATGGGATGTTGAATGCTGCGAATCGAGTCTGCGTGCTCACCGGCGCGGGTGTGTCCGCGGAGAGCGGCATACCGACCTTCCGCGACGCGCAGACCGGCTTCTGGGCAAACTTCGATCCGACGGAGCTGGCAACGCCGGAGGCGTTCCGCCGAAACCCGGGACGGGTGTGGGCGTGGTACGCCATGCGCCGGAGAATGGCCGGCAGCGTGGAGCCGAACGCCGCGCACCGGGCGCTCGCCGCCCTCGAACCGCGTTTCGAACGTTTCGCTCTTGTCACGCAGAACGTCGATAGTTTACACAGCCGCGCCGGCAGCTCGAACGTGCTCGAGATACACGGGAACATCCTTCGCGCACGCTGTGCATCCGGCTGCGTGACGGTTCATCGCGACGACGCCGGTCCGTTGAGCGGGGAAGTCTTCGCCGGAGACGCGAGTGCCGATGAGTCGGACCCCGATCGGGTCGCCGTGCCGCGCTGTCCGCAGTGCGGCGATCTCTTTCGACCGGATGTCGTCTGGTTCGGCGAGATGCTTCCCGCGCGTGCGATCGAGCGCGCCTTCGAGCACGCCGCCGCATGCGATCTCTTTCTCCTCATCGGCACCTCCGCGGAGGTCTATCCGGCGGCAGGCCTTCCGGAGGCTGCCCTCGAATCCGGTGCGAAGGTCGTAGAGATCAATCCGAAAGCGAGCGCCTTCGCGCCCCGCGCGACGCTATCGATACGGCAGCCGGCGGCGGAGTTTCTCGCGGCGTACGCGGAATGACCCCCGCGTCAGTACGCCAGCACGCTGCGCAGCCAGCGCTCGGCTTCGTTCATGTCGATTCCCTTGCGCTCGGCGTAGTCGGTGACCTGGTCCTTCGCGACCTTCCCGACCGAGAAGTACTTGCTTTCCGGGTGCGCGTAGCAGAACGCGGAGACCGAGGCCGGGGGCATCATCATGCAGCTCTCGGTGAGCGTAACGCCGATCTCCTTCTCCGGGTTCATGAGCTCCCACATCAGCCGTTTTTCGGTATGGTCGGGTGATGATGGATATCCCGGCGCCGGGCGAATCCCCTGGTACTTGATCCGGAGCAACCCTTCGATGTCGAGGTCCTCGTCGGGCGCATAGCCCCACAGCTCCTTCCGGACCTTTTCGTGCATCAGCTCGGCGAACGCCTCGGCAAGCCGGTCTGCGAGCACCTTGGCGAGAATTTCCTGGTAATCGTCGTTGTTCTTCTTGTGCTCTTCGACGATCTCCTCGAGGCCGATGCCGGCCGTGTCGACAACGGCGCCGATGTAGTCGGCGACGCCGGACTCCTTCGGCGCGATGTAATCGGCGTTCGAAAGGTAGTACGGCGTTTCGGTCTTCCGCTTCTGCTGCCGCAGCTGCGGGAGCTTCGCGATAACCTCTTTCCGCGTGTCATCGGCGTAGAACTCGATCTCGTCGCGCTCGTTGGAGTTCGCCGGCCAGAATCCGACCATCGCACGCGCCTCGATCCGCTTGTTGTCGATGAAGTCCTGCAGCATCGCCTTCGCGTCTTCATAGAGTTTCCGCGCGGCTTCTCCCTGTTCGGGATCGTCGAGGATGTCGGGGAACTTACCCTTCATATCCCACGCGACGAAGAAGTACGCCCAGTCGATGTACCCGGCGATCTCGCCGAGATCGTAGTTGTGGAACGTCTTCGTGCCGAGGAAACTCGGTTTCTTCGGTTTGTAGGCGCTGCCGTCACCCCAGCCCGGGTCGAAGCGGTTGGCGCGGACTTCCTCGATCGGCAGGTACTCCTTCGAGTCGTCCCTGGAGGCGCGTTTCTGTCGAACCGCTTCGTGGTCCTCGTTTACCTGGCGAATAAAATCGTCGCGCGTCTTCTTGTTGAGCAGATTACCGACGACACCGACGGCGACACTCGCATCCTTTACGTGCACGACCGGCCCCGAGTACTGCGGCGCGATCTTGACCGCGGTGTGGATCTTGTTCGTCGTCGCGCCTCCGATGAGAAGCGGAAGCGTAAAGCCTTCGCGCTCCATCTCCGTGGCGACATGGACCATCTCATCGAGACTCGGAGTAATAAGCCCGGACAGCCCGATGATATCCGCCTCGTGCTCGCGCGCGGCGGCGAGAATGTCGGGGCACGGCACCATGACATCGAGGTCGACAACGTCGTAGTTGTTACACTGCAGCACGACGCCGACGATGTTCTTGCCGATGTCGTGCACGTCGCCCTTGACGGTGGCCATGACGACCTTACCCTTCTTCTCGGCCGCCTTTCCGCTCTTTCTCTGTTCTTCCTCGAGAAACGGCAGGAGATACGCGACCGCCATTTTCATGACGCGGGCGCTCTTCACCACCTGCGGCAGGAACATCTTGCCGCTTCCGAACAGATCGCCGACGACGTTCATGCCGTCCATGAGTGGACCTTCGATGACCTCGAGCGAGGCGTTCGCCTTCTGCCGCGCTTCCTCGACATCTTCCTCGACGAACTGGGTGATCCCTTTGACGAGGGCGTGTTCGAGCCGCTTCTCCACCGGGTTCTCCCGCCAGCTCATGTCCTTCGAGCTCGCGCTGCCCGACGAGTCGATCGTTTCCGCGTAGTCGAGCAGCCGCTCGGTCGCATCCTCGCGCCGGTTGAGCACAAGGTCTTCGCAGTGTTCGAGCAGCTCCGCCTCGATATCGTCATAGACGGCGAGCTGACCGGCGTTCACGATTCCCATCGTCAGCCCGGCCTGGATCGCGTGGTAGAGGAAGACCGCGTGAATCGCCTCGCGAACCGCCTCGTTCCCGCGGAAGCTGAAGCTGACGTTACTCACGCCGCCGGAAATCTTCGCGTACGGCAGCTCGCTCTTGATCCGCCGGCACGCGTTGATAAAGTCGACCGCGTAGTTGGCATGCTCCTCGATGCCGGTACCGATCGCGAAGATATTGGGATCGAAGATGATGTCTTCCGGCGGGAACCCGACCTCCTCGGTCAGCACCTTGTAGGCGCGCGCGCAGATCTCCACCTTGCGCTCCTCGGTGTCCGCCTGACCCTTCTCGTCGAACGCCATGACCATCGTCGCCGCGCCGTATTTCAGGATCTCGCGCGCCCGCTGCTTGAACTCCTCTTCGCCCTCTTTCATGCTTATGGAGTTCACGACGCCCTTACCCTGAATGCACTTCAGTCCGGCCTCGACAACCGACCACTTCGAGCTGTCCACAACGACCGGCACCCGCGAAATATCGGGCTCGCTGGCGAGCATCTTCAGGAACGAAGCCATCTCTTCGTCGCTTTCGAGCATCGCCTCGTCCATATTGACGTCGATCATCTGCGCGCCGTTTTCGACCTGGTCTCGCGCGACCTCGAGTGCCTCCTCGTACTTCTTCTGCCGTATGAGGCGAAGGAAGCGCTTGCTGCCGGTGACATTGGTGCGCTCGCCGATATTCACGAAGAGGCTGTCGTCATCTATGATTACCGGCTCGAGTCCGGACAGGCGCGTTGCACGCGGAATATCGGGGAGTTTGCGGGGAGGATGCTGCTCGACCGCCTCGCGAATCACCTTGAGATGCTCGGGCGTCGTCCCGCAACAGCCGCCGACGATATTCACGATGCCTTCCTTCGCAAACTGACCGAGCGTTTTCGCCATGAACTCCGGGGTATGGTCGTAGCCGCCCATGTCGTTCGGAAGGCCGGCGTTCGGATGTACGCTGACCGGGCAGTCGGCCACCGCCGCGATCTCCTGTACGTGCTCGTGCAGCAGGTCCGCACCGAGCGCACAGTTGAGACCGACACTGAACGGCCTCGCGTGCCGGATCGAATGCAGGAACGCGGTCGGCGTCTGCCCGGTAAGGGTACGCCCGCTCCGGTCGGTAATCGTGCCGGAAATCATGATCGGCACCTCGAATCCGAGCTCCTCGAAGAGGGTACGGACCGCGTAGATGCACGCCTTGGCATTCAACGTGTCGAAAATCGTCTCGATGAGAATGAGGTCGACACCGCCGTCAATGAGCCCGCGTGCCGCCTCGGTATAGCTGTCGCGTACCTCCTCGAAGCTGATCGCCCGGTAGCCCGGGTTATTCACATCGGGCGATATGGAGAGCGTCTTGTTTGTCGGTCCGAGGACTCCGGTGACGAAACGTGGCTTATCGGGCGTTTCCCCGGTCGCCTCGTCGGCGGCGATTCGCGCGAGCTGTGCGCCCGCGTAGTTCAGCTCGTAGACGAGCGGCTCGAGTGCGTAATCCGCCTGACTGATCGAAGTCGAGTTAAAGGTATTCGTTTCGATGATGTCCGCGCCGGCCTCGAGGAAGCCGTTGTGGATCTCCAGGATGATGTCCGGTCGTGTGAGGGTCAGGAGATCGTTGTTGCCCTTCTGGTCGTTGCCGGCCTTGCACGCATCGTCGATCGTCTGTCGAGCGGTCGACGAGATATAGAACGCACCGTCGTCGGCACGTCCCGATACCGGGGCTGCACTATCCACCTTCGGAGCTGTAACCGGTGCCGAGCTTTCCTTCGGCACGCCGAACAGCTTGTCGGCCATCTCCGGTGCTTTCTTCCCGGCCCCGCGATAATCTTCCTCGCTCAGGGAATATTCCTGAATCATCGTACCCATGGCGCCGTCGAGAACCAGGATTCTCTCCTGAACCGCGTGCTCGAGCGCCTGCTTTCGTTCCTCTCTCGTCTGATACTGCATAGTAGGACGTATAGTATACGCGTCTTGAGACGGAGTGTGAACCTGTTGTACCGAAATTATTGGAACCGAAAAGACCTGGTCGACCGATACACACGCACACTTTGCTGCCGCTCGCCCCTCGGCAGGCATCGGCACTCACACGTGATCGCCGCTCTACCGCTATCGATCAGACGTTATCGATCAGATTCGGCCGCAGCGAGCGTGTTCGTAATCGATTCAAGCAGACCGGTGCCGAGCAGGCGCCCGCCCACCTCGTCGGTTACGTTCGGGAGTGCAAAGAGGTGCTCGAGAAAGAGCCCCGCAGCACCGTAAGCGATCACCTTCTCACCGAGCGGAGATATGCGAATCTCGCAATCCACCTCGTTCCGATACGACCAGTTGCGCTGAACCTCCTCTTTCAGCACTCGCCGCACATACTCCTCAGGAAAGTCGAACGTACCTCCCAGGACGACATGTCCGAGATTGAGCGTGTTCACGAGAAACGCGACGTGGGCGGCGAGCTCGCGAAACATGCGTTCGTGCAGTTCGGGATCGGTGCGTACCATATGGAACTCGTCGTCAGTCACCGAAAACTGTGTGGTGTTCCCATACTCCCAGAGAACGCTCTTGAACTCTCCGGCCGAATGGTCGCGCCCGTGATGGACCTTGCCGCCGAGCACAAGGCCGAGGCCGACCGCGATGCTCTTGAAATCGAAATCGCGAGCGTTCGGCAGTCGGAACTCCCCGAGTACGAAGACGAAATTGTTCGGTCGACCGCTGTAACGCGAGGCGAGCTCGCCCCAACAACCACAGTTCGCATCGTTCTCCACCATGATGGGAATATCGAGGCGCTTTGCCGCTTCCTCGTACACATCCACCGGCTCGGTTATGGTAAGAGGATTCGACTGGTAGATGATTCCCTCGCGCAGGTTCACAATGCCGGAAACGCCGAGTCCGGCTCC
>SLAN01000166.1 GCA_007126865.1 Spirochaetales bacterium
TCGAAGGTGCCGGAGAATGAGCTCCCCAGCGCTGAGCCGACTTTCTGAGAGACTTCGAGAAGGCGGGGGTTGACGAATCGTTACAGGTGCAGTACGTTGGTTACGTGTTAAGTAACTGAAGTGAGTTACATAACTTTATATCTTGGAACAAGGAAGGCGTATGGCACTGAACGACCAGCAAATCTACCGCTATTCCCGGCACATTCTGCTCAAGGGAGTCGGTGGCACCGGCCAGGAGAAATTGCTCAACTCACGGGTCCTTATCGTCGGCGCCGGTGGCTTGGGCTCGCCGGTCTCGCTCTATCTCGCTGCCGCCGGAGTCGGAACCATCGGAATTGTAGACGCCGACGAGGTCGATTTGAGCAATTTGCAGAGGCAGATAGCACATGGAACCTCCGATATCGGCCGCTCCAAGGTCGACTCCGCTGCCGAGCAGATCGCCGAGCTGAATCCGGATGCGACCGTTGAAAAGCACCCGTTTCGACTCAGTGCAGAGAACGCACGCGATCTCGTTGCACAGTACGATTTCGTGGTCGAGGGGACCGATAATTTTCCGACGAAGTTTCTCGTAAACGATGCGTGTGTGTTTGCCTCCAAGCCGGCGTCGATCGGCGGGATACTCCGCTTTGAAGGTTCGACGATGACCATTTTGCCGGGCGAGGCATGCTACCGCTGCGTCTTTCGACAACCGCCCCCGAAAGACGCGGTACCGACCTGCGCCCAGGCCGGGGTTCTCGGTGCAGTAGCCGGTATGCTCGGAACGGTGCAGGCAACCGAAGCGCTCAAGTATCTGACCGGCATCGGAACACCACTTTCCAATCGGGTACTCAGCTTTGACGCGCTGAGTATGGAGTGGCGCACCGTACCGGTAAAGCGCGACCACAAGTGCCCGGTTTGCGGAGATAATCCGACGATCACCGAGCTTGTCGAGTATGAACAGCCTGCGTGCGCGATCCGGCCCGGTGAAGGGATTTCACAGAACCAGGACGAGTATCAGTTGAGTGGAGTGCGATGAGCCGAACGACCGTGAACCGAATCATACCGATCGTGATGGCCGCGGCCGCAGTAACACTCACCGCAACCATCGTCTCGGGAATCGTCGACGGGACGCTCACCGGTGGATCGTCCATAACGTCGGGCCAATCGGTCTTCGGCGCAGGCGCCTCGACGTTGCAGGTCGACGATGACCTCGAGGGCGGCATTCTCGTCGTCGCCCATCCGGCGACGGAGATCCGCGTTCTCGATCCCGCGGACGGCTCCGAGCGGGGCCGAATCGAGCTTCGACGCGAACCAGCCACGATCACTCCGACGCCCGGTGGTGTTTCGGTATTCGTGACCTATCCGGATACCGAGGAGATCGAGGTCTACAGCACCACGGAGTTCGAACACGAGCGGACAATCGCGCCGGAAGATGGAGACGGTCGGATTCCGGAACACCTTACCTTCTCGGAGAACGGCGATACACTGTTTGTCACCTGGCGGGACAGCGATGCGGTGAGCGTCTACTCGCACTCCATGCTGGATCTCTCGTTTCGATACGAGTTCGCAACGCCGGAGGCCAACGGACCGCTCTATCGCAACCGGCGTGCGACGCGACTCTATCGCGCCGGCGACTCGGGCATCGAAATCTATTTCGCGCAGAACGGTGAGCACATCGACACGATTAGGCTCCCCGGCGAGCCTGCGGATGGTAAAGCATGGGTGTTCAATGCTCGGCGCACGCATCTCTGGGGAACCGACGCGTCGGGGAATCCGATCGTCGTGGATGAGACTGCCTCCAGTGCACGCGGAATCGACGTCCCGGTCTCAGCGGATCTCGCACCGGTGATTCCGGCCGACACCGAGCACGTACTCTACGTCGATGCGGCGCAGACAGGGTTACTCGCGTTTGACGCGCGCAGCGGAAATCGACTCGCAGACGAAACGTTCTCCCAAGAGGTGCTGGATGAGCTGGGCGGACGAATCGCCCGCATCGTTGATACCGGCGCCGGTCCGGTGTGGGCCATCGGCAGCTCGGGAACCGTTGCAGTGCTGGATCCGGCAACGCTCTCGGTCACAGATATGCACGATGCCGGAGCAAGGGAGACGGTTATGGCGGTCTCTTCAATCGTCCAACAGGACGGAAACTTCGCGTGTTTCTAAGGTGATGGCCGCAGAGGATATTGAATCATGATAGTCGCAGGTGGCATTTCTCTCGGATTACTACTCGGATATGCACTTCAACGCGGTGGCTACTGTATGAACACCGCCTTCCGCAGTTTCTATCTGGAGAAGGACCGCAGTTTGGTACGCGCGTGGGCGCTCGTACTCTTGATAAACGTGATCGGCGTCGCACTGCTCACCGACCTCGGAGTACTGCTACCGGAGGTCGCTCCGTTCTTCTGGCCGGCGGCGATCGTCGGCGGGTTCGTATTCGGGATGGGCATGGTACTTGCCGGCGGCTGTGCCAGCGGAACCTACTACCGGTGCGGACGCGGCATGCTCGGATCGATCGCTGCCCTTGTCGGGTTCGTTATCGGTACTGCCCTCATCGACGGCGGAGCACTCGTAGAGATCCAACAGCAGCTACGCGGTACCACGATCGATGTGAGCGGGCGGGAAGCAACACTCTTCAACGTCCTCGGGCTCGAATCGACTGCCGCGCGATGGCTTCTGATCGCAGGGATCACGATACCCGCAATCGCCTGGCTGTCGCGCGCCCCGAAGCAACGCTTCCTTATCGGATGGAGTTGGCGAAAGACCGGTGCGGCTGTTGGCGTCCTCGCGCTCGCGACATGGGTCATATCGGCGATGCAGGGACGCGATTTCGGACTGTCGTTCACGCAGCCGACGGTGGCCTTGACGCGGTTTCTCGTCACCGGCGATTCGGCCGGAATCAGCGTGGCGTCGTTCATTGTCATCGGCGTGCCGGTCGGAGCGTTTCTGGCCGCGAAGGCTGCCGGAGAGGCGATTCTTCGCATGCCCGACCCGGGCCGTTTTGTTCGCCAGTTCGGCGGTGGGGCAACGATGGGCCTTGGGGCCTCGATCGCCGGCGGCTGCAATATCGGGCACAGCATTACCGGGGTGTCTACGCTCGGCATCACGGCGATTACCAGTACAGCGTTCATTATGCTCGGGTGCTGGGTAATGACTGGAATCGTATATCGATCTGAACGCCGAAAGATGGAGGCCGAAGTCGCCGCCATGCGGGCCGCGGCTCCACAAGGAGAGACGTCATGAGACGGGAACGACAACAAGGGCCGGCATGCGGGGCGTGTCCGCACCGGAGACGCGTATTAGTGCCGTAACATTACGAACGCAACATGGAGGAAGGAATGGAAGGATTCAAAAGAAATCGGATAGTGATCGCCGTGGCGGTCGTTCTTGTAGTGGGCGTCGCGGGAATCGGAGTGGGATATGCGGCAGGCGCATTCGAACCGGAGATCGTTCGGACCGCGCCGGAGGATATCCTGGTGAGCCCGGCATGGGTTCGGGACAACGCCGGCAACATCACAATTCTCGATGTCGGCAGAGATGGCGACGCATTCGCCGAGGGACACATTCCGGGCGCAGCGTACGTCGATCGAGTCGTCGTATGGGACCGGGCAAACGGCATCGATGGTATGCTACCCGACCCGGAGGTAGTCGCAGCCGACCTCGCGGAATCGGGCGTCTCCAACGATCGCCCGGTGGTCGTCTACGACGGCGGCAATGGTCTTTGGGCAAGCCGTTTCTTCTGGGCGCTCGAGTATCTCGGACATGAACACGTGCATTTACTGGACGGCGGAATAGCAGCCTGGAACGAGTCGGGATTCAGTCTAACCGATGAGATCAACGTGCCGGATCGTGGAGACTTTGTGGCAGACGTCCGCCCGCAACTGATTGCCGACAAGGAGTTCATTCTCGAGCAGCACGGCAATGAGAATTTCGCGGTTATCGATGCACGCTCGGAAGCAGAGTACAGCGGGGAAGATGTCCGGGCCGTACGCGGCGGTCATATTCCCGGTTCGGTGAACATCGACTGGGTGAATAACCTCAGCGAGTCGAACCGCTTTCGCCCATTCGAGGAACTCGCAGGACTCTATGGGGATGTACTCGAAGGTCATGACGGCCCGGCCGTAACGCTTTGCCAGACCGGTGTGCGCGGTGCCCATACCTACGTGGTGCTTCGGGTACTCGGTGAAGAAGACGTACGCGTCTACGACGGCTCCTGGGCCGAATGGGGTAACGACGAAAATGCACCCGTCAGTGGGGGTGCGTGATGAAAACCGCCTCCGGCGCGTGTGCTCCGGAGGCTGGACACAACAGAGAGATTTATGGAGAAACGCATATGAGTGACCAGAAGGAACAGAAAGCAGACAGGACGGTAGATCTTCTCAGCGAGGTCTGCCCCTACACGTTCGTCAAGAGCAAGCTCGAGCTCGAACAGATGGAGTCGGGACAGGTACTGCAGATACATCTCGGAAACAGCGAATCCGCGTCAAACGTTCCGCGGTCGGTTGATCTCGAAGGGCACGAGGTCCTGAGTGTCGATCAAACCGAGCCGAGTCACTGGGTGGTGACGGTACGCCGCGCATAATCACACTATCTTCAACGGAGGAAAGTACGGTATGAATCTCAAGATTAACGGCACGGACACGACAATCGATACTCCGAGCCTTACGGTGGTTGAGCTGTTGAAACAGCAGAACGTCGATATGCCGGATATGGTATCCGTACAGCTGAACGGCGAAATACTCGAACGCGATGCCTTCGAGAACACAACGGTAAAGGATTCCGACGAGGTGGAGTTTCTCTACTTCATGGGGGGCGGTGCTATAGATGCAGGATGATGGGCATGAGTGTCGCGGCTTCAACACGCGTGCGGCACACATTCTGGGCGGTGACAAAACGCCGCACGGAGCCACGAATGCGCCACTCTACCTTTCCAGCGGTTTCTCGGCGGACAGCGCCGATGAGCTTGCCGAACGGTTCGCCGGCAGGCGCCCTGGTTACATCTATTCCCGGATCTCCAATCCGGGCGTGAGCGCTTTCGAACAGCAGTTCGCTTCGCTCGAAGAGGGGCGTGGCGCGATCGCATGCTCCTCCGGCATGGCAGCGATATCCGCGGTGATTCTGACACTCTGTCGCACCGGGGATCGAGTCGTCGCCGGCAGCAGCCTGTTCGGTGGCACGCTTATGCTCTTCGACTCGCTGCTCGAGCGAATGGGGGTCGATGTCGAATACATCGATCCAAGTGAAACGCAAAGCTTCGCCCGGGCGGCCGAAGGTGCAGCCCTCTGTTTCGTGGAATCGATCGGCAACCCGAAGCTCGATGTCGTAGACGTCGGAGCGCTCGCCGAGATCTGCTCCAACGAAGGTACACCGTTGGTGGTCGACAGTACGCTGGCAACCCCGTATGCTGCATCGGGCCGGGCGTTGGGAGCTCACCTTACGGTACACTCGACAACGAAGTTCGCCGCCGGCACCGGAAACTCCGTTGGCGGGCTGGTGGTCGATACCGGACTCTTCGACTGGAAGAAATGCCGCGATCCGGAGGTCGCCGAATCAGCACGCCGCTTCGGGAAAGAGCTCGGCTTTCTCGCGCTGGCGCGCCGGCAGGTGACCCGCAATACCGGGAACGGAATGGCCCCGTTCGATGCCTTCCTTCAGTGCACGGGCCTCCAGACACTCGGACTGCGAATGGAACGCCACTGCGCCAACGCACAAGCGCTCGCACGATTTCTCGAACGACACGAGCTCGTGGAATCGGTGAATTACCCGGGTCTGCAATCGAGCCCGTGGTACGACATAGCAACCAGACAGTTCGGCACGTCGTGCGGCGCACTGCTCACGCTGAGACTCGGGAGCAGCGCACGCGCGCTGCGTTTCATCGACGCGCTCGATCTGGCAATAAACACTGCAAACCTTGGCGATGTACGCACCATGGTCATTCATCCGGCGTCGACGATCTATCGCGACTTGTCCGAGCGGTCGCGCGCGGCAGCCGGTGTCACCGATGATCTCGTGCGTGTCTCGGTCGGCATCGAACAGGTCGACGACCTTATTCACGACTTCGATCGCGCATTGAGGAACGGAGAAACGGATGATACGACTACCTAAAGCAATAGTGGACGAGATCGCGGCGCAGGCGAACGAGGAAGCGCCGAATGAAGCGTGTGGATACCTCGCCGGGACGGACGGCACCGTTCGCAAACGCTACCCCATGACGAACGTGGATGCCAGCCCGGATCACTTCACCCTCCACCCAAAGGAGCAATTTGCGGTGCTCAAACAAGCGCGCGAAGCCGGGCTTACGCTGCTAGCCGTCTATCACAGCCACCCGGAGACACCCGCTCGAATGTCAGATGAAGATATCCGACTCGCGAACGACCCCAATACTATCTACCTGATTCACTCGCTACTGGACGGCGGGACGAAAGGCTTCACGGTCGACCGTGACAAGAGTGTCACGGAGGTCCCGGTCGAGATCTTCGAGTAACATACGAACGACCGTCGAACCGCCGGCGGCGGCAAGGCTATACGCTGTTCAGCGGCATTCCGCTCGCCGCGAGCGCGGCCTCCCGCACCGCCTCCGGCAGCGTGGGGTGAGCGTGAACCGTTCTCGCCATGTCTTCGCTGGAGCCGCGGAACGCCATGACCGTCACAGCCTCGGCGATCAGATCGCTCGCCCACGGGCCGATAATGTGGCAGCCGAGCAGACGGTCGGAGTGTTTGTCGGCAAGCACCTTTACAAAACCGGCGGTCTCGCCCATTGCCAGCGCGCGTCCGTTCGCCGCAAAGCTGAACTGTCCCGTTGTGTACTCGGTTCCGGCCTCGGTAAGCTGCTCCTCGGTACGCCCGACCGACGCTACCTCCGGCCATGTGTAGACAACGTTCGGAACCGTCTCGTAATCAACGTGTCCTGCCTTGCCGGCGATACACTCGGCACACGCGACTCCGTCGTCCTCTGCCTTATGCGCGAGCATCGGCCCGTGAATGAGGTCGCCGATCGCGTAGACACCTTCAACGCTGGTGCGATAACGCTCATCGACTACCACTCGCCCGTTCTCCATTGCGACACCGGCATCCTCGAGTCCCAGCCCCTCGGTATACGGTTTACGCCCGACGGCAACCAGCACACGATCGGCTTCGAGCGTTTCCGATTTCCCTTTCGAGCTCTCGAGGGACATCTTCACACCCTTCTTCCTGACCTCGGCATCCGTAACCGTGGTGTCGAGGCGGATAGTCATGCCCTGCTTCTTCAGCTCCCGCCCGAGTTGCTTCGACAAGGCGAGATCCCACCCCGGTATCAGATTGGGCGTGAGCTCGACGACGGTCACATCACTGCCGAGCCGACTCCAGACGCTGGCCATTTCGAGACCGATCGCTCCACCTCCGACAACGGTCAGCTTCTTCGGTACCTCGCCCATCGAGAGCGCTTCGGTGGAGCTCAGCACACGCTCCCCGTCAAACGGCAGGAATGGAAGCTCGATCGACTCACTGCCTGAGGCAAGGATCACGTGCCTGGCCGAAAGCGTCCTCTCACCGTCCTCCTCGGTTACGATAACCGAAGGGCCCGACCCCAATCGCCCGCTCCCGGTGAACACACGCACGCTGTTCTTCTTCATGAGCGTCGCCACACCGCCGGTCAGCCGGCCGACGACCTCGTCCTTGCGCTTCATCATCGCTTGCAGATCGAGTGTCACGCCGGAGAGCTCGATTCCGTGCTGCTTCAGACCGTTTCGTGCCTTCGCGTACTGTTCGCTCGAATCGAGCAGCGCCTTCGACGGGATGCAGCCGATATTCAGGCAGGTTCCGCCGAGCGCCTTCCGCTTCTCAACAACTGCCGTGGATAGGCCGAGCTGAGATGCTCGAATCGCCGCTACGTAACCGCCCGGCCCACTGCCGATTACCACCACATCAAACTCGTTTTCCTTTGAACCCATACTGCGTACTCGCCCCTCCGGAGTATCCGGCTCCGGCAGTCATGTCTGCCGATTCGCCGGACCAATCATCGATCAAAGATCGATAAGCAACTGCGTCGGATCCTCGACATACTGCTTGATCTTCATAAGAAATCCGATCGCTTCACGCCCATCGATCATTCGATGATCGTAGCTCAGCGCCAGATACATCATCGGGCGAATCGCAAGCTCATCCTCCACAACAACCGGTCGTTTCTGGATTGTATGCATACCGAGAACCGCCGTCTGCGGAGGGTTCGGAATCGGGGTCGACAGCATCGAGCCGAACACACCGCCGTTTGATATCGTGAACGTTCCTCCGGTCAGCTCGTCGGGCATGAGTCGCTTTTCTTTCGCCTTCCCGATGAACCCGAGGATCTCCCGCTCGATGTCCGCAAACGATTTCTGTTCCACGTTTCGAATGACCGGAGTTATCAATCCGCGGTCGCTCGAAAGCGCAACACCGATGTTGTAGAAGTGATTGTAAACGATCTCCTCTTCCTGGAGGTACGCGTTCACCTCGGGATATGCTTCGAGCGCCTTTTTGCTCGCTTTCACGAAGAAGCTCATGAACCCGAGCTTAACCTCGTGCTTATTCTCGAACGCTTCCTTATAGCGGGAGCGGATATCCATGACGCTCGACATATCGACCTCGTTAAAGGTCGTCAGATGAGCGGCGTTCTGTTTCGCGCTGACGAGATTCGCCGCGATACGTTTTCTGAGGTTGCTCAGCTTCTTCCGCGTCTGGCGCTGTTCGCTGCCGGAGGCGTCTGCCGCGCCCGAAGCGGGGACGGAGCCCGGCACCGGAGCCTCAGCGGCAGAGTCACGGTCGTCTCTGTCCACCGCGGCCGTATCGGTTGTTGGGCCCTCGTCGTGCCCGGTCCCGTCAACACCGCCACCGGCTTGCTCCTCGACCGCGCGCAGTGCGTCTTCCTTCGTCACCCGACCATCTTTACCTGTCCCGCGGATCTTCGAGACATCGAGTCCGTGTTCGGTCGCGACCCGACGTGCCGCCGGAGGCAACTCGTCGACGGTCGAAACGGCGCCGGCGGCGTCCGAAGTCCCGGCGGCCGCCGTCGCGGAGTCTGCCGACCCGGAAGTCGAAGATTCGGCACTCGCCTAGCCGGCGGCCGAAGTATCGATTGAGCCGACCGACTGACCGACCTCCACCTCCGCATCCGCCTCGACAGTCGTCTCGAGCACTCCGCTTGCCGGCGCCGGCACATTCAGCGTCGCTTTATCGGTTTCGAGCTCGAAGAGATCCTCCCCTTCGGTAACCTTATCTCCGCTCTGCTTGAGCCACGCAGCGAGCACGCCGCTGCTTACGCTCTCCCCCACCTCGGGGACCGTTACTTCCTGCTTCATCGTTATCCTCTGGTGAACGCCTCGTCGAGCAGGCGTCGCAACTCGTCGTTGTGTTCCTTGTGGCTGCCCGCCGCCGGACTCGCGGCCGCCGGCCGGCCCACGTAGTCGACCCTCGGCCGCTCGAAAAGGTCGGCGATCCATTCGCCGGCGAAGCTCCACGCACCACGATTTCGCGACTCCTCCTGCACCCACGCGACCCGGGGAGCCGACATGTACGGCGAGAGAACCTCTTTCAGTCGCACATCCGGGCGCGGGTAGAGTTGCTCGACGCGGACGATCGCGGTTCGTGAATCTCCGCGTGCATCGCGCTCGGCGGCCAGA
>SLAN01000095.1 GCA_007126865.1 Spirochaetales bacterium
AGTTTGCGACCCGATTTG
The DNA here is from genome assembly GCA_007126865.1 of Spirochaetales bacterium. Classification (GTDB taxonomy): domain Bacteria; phylum Spirochaetota; class Spirochaetia; order DSM-27196; family SKKC01; genus SLAN01. The sequence goes on from SLAN01000095.1 coordinate 19, forward strand.
TGTCAATCTTGACCCCATCTTCCGTGAACGGATACATTTGCGCCATGCTCAACCGCCTTATCGACGCCGTCTTCGGGTCGAAGCACGAAAAAGATATCAAGCAACTCACTCCACTCGTTCGAGAGATCAACCATCTCGAGCCGTGGGCAATGTCGCTCTCGCCCGACGAGTTCAAGACGAAGACCGAAGAGCTGCGCGAGCGGGTACGCGAGGGCGGAGAAACGCTCGACGACATACTCCCGACCGCTTTCGCGCTCGTGCGCGAAGCGGCAAGACGGATGCTCGGCGAGCGGCTGTTCGACGTTCAGCTGCTCGGCGGCATTGTACTTCACCAGGGCAAGATCATGGAGATGAAAACCGGTGAAGGAAAGACGGTTTCGTCGGTTACCGCCGCCTATCTGAACTGCCTCGCCGGTAAGGGGGTTCATGTAGTCACGGTAAACGACTATCTTGCCGAACGCGACGCGCAGTGGATGGGTCCCGTTTACAACTATCTCGGGGTCACCGTCGGTCATATCGCAGCCGGCATGGATGACGACGTTCGCAAGGAGGCGTACGGCAGCGACATCACGTACGGAACGAACAACGAATTCGGATTCGACTACCTGCGTGACAATCTGCTCGGCAGAACGCGTAATCTCGATCTGAGCGATAAGGTACAGCGGTACCATCATTTCTGCATCGTCGACGAGATCGACTCGATTCTGATCGACGAGGCACGTACCCCGCTCATTATCAGCGGCCCGGCCGAAGACGACACGAAGAAATTCAAGGCCGTGAATGCGGTGGTAAACGACCTGCGTGAGTGCGAGAAGGATCCGGAGACCGACGATTACCCGGAGGAACCGGTTGGTGACTACAAGATCGATGAGAAGCGCAAAACGGTATCGTTCACCGACGAGGGACTGAACAACCTGGAGAAGGCGCTACAGCAGCGCGGCGTAATCTCGGGATCGCTGTTTCACGACGAGAACTTCGAGTTCATCCATTACACAACGCAGGCGATGAAAGCGCACAAGATCTTCCATCGCGACACCGATTACGTGGTGCAGGACGGCAAGGTCGAGATTGTCGATGAGTTTACCGGGCGCATTCTGCACGGTCGCCGGTACTCGGACGGGCTGCACCAGGCGATCGAGGCGAAGGAAGGGATTCAGGTTAAGCAGCGCAACCGAACCCTTGCGACCATCACCTTTCAGAACTTCTTCCGCATGTACGACAAGCTTTCCGGAATGACCGGTACAGCCGACACCGAGGCAAAGGAGTTCGGCAATATCTACGGTCTCGACGTCGTAGTCGTTCCGACGAACCTGCCGGTAGCCCGTGTCGATGACGACGACGCCATCTACCTCAACGAATCGGATAAGTACAACGCCATCGGTGAGGAGATCGCCGAGGTCCATGAGCGAGGTCAGCCGATTCTCTGCGGTACGGCCAGCATTGAACGAAGTGAGCAGCTGTCGAATCTCTTGACCAGGCGCGGTGTGCGGCACGAAGTCCTCAACGCAAAGAATCACGCGCGGGAGGCGCTCATTATCTCGGAAGCAGGTGCGAAAGGTGCGGTCACGATCGCAACGAACATGGCCGGACGGGGTACGGATATCAAGCTCGGCGGCAACCCGGAGTTCCGTGCAAACCGCCGGGCCGGGACCGACGCCAGCCGGGAAGAGTACGAGAAGGCGTACCGTAAGGAACGCGAGGCATGGCTTCCGCAATACGAGGAGATCAAGAATCTCGGCGGACTATACGTCCTCGGTACCGAACGACACGAGAGTCGGCGGATCGACAATCAGCTGCGCGGACGGAGTGGACGCCAGGGAGACCCGGGACGCAGTCAGTTCTTTCTGAGCATGGACGACGATCTGATGCGACTGTTCGGCGGCGGTCAGGGCAATCTGAAAAAGATGATGTCGAAGGTCGGCATGCAGCCGGGCGAGCCGATAAACAGCAAGCTGATAAACAAGAGTATCGAACGCGCGCAGAGCAAAGTTGAAGAACGCAACTTCGACATTCGCAAGCACCTGCTCGAATACGACGACGTCGTGAACGAGCAGAGGAAGTATATCTACGGGCAGCGTGACGAGATCCTGAGCGACGAAAATCTCATCGAGCGACTGGTGAACACCGTACGCGATGTTCTCGATAACTACATCGCCGAGGTCGAGCGGGGACGCGGCGATGAGCTTCAGCTCGCACGCGAGGCCATGCGCGATCTTTCCGAGCGCCTCTACTTCAACCCGCCGAACGCCGATGAGCTTGCCGCCCTTCCTCCGACAGAGTTCCGGGAGCGGGTGCTCGAGCAGGCCCGAACAGAGCTGCGCAACCGCGAGGCAATGGCGGGTAAGCGGCTTTTCAACCTCGCGATACGGCACGAGTACCTCAAGCATATCGATGCGCGCTGGCAGGACCACCTCGAGAACCTCGAAGCGCTGCGCGAGGCGGTATACCTGCGCCAGTACGGACAGAAGAATCCGCTGCTCGAATACAAGCTCGAAGGGTTCGAGATATTCGACCAGTTGCTCTTCGATATCCGCGTAAGCATCGCGCGAAAGTTCTTCCTCGTTCAACCGGAAGGATTCCGGCCCGTCGAGCGTCGCCCGCAGGCGATGGCGAGCCAGGAACAGCACAGCGAGATGTCCGGGTTTGCCGGCGCAACCGCCGGTGGCGCTGCGACGGCCACGCGCACGCGACCGGGACGTTCGGGTACACGGACAGCCGCCGGCGGGGCGGACTCACAAGTTCAGGTCCGAAGGGCTCAGCCGAAGGTTGGGCGAAACGATCCGTGCCCGTGCGGCAGCGGGAAAAAGTACAAGCACTGTCACGGTCGATAAGTCGGGTAACGTCCAGAGGTCGACACGACCGGAGGCGAGTCGTAGGCGAACACGCCCGGTCAGTGTACGTGCCGCAACGGATCCACCGGCCGACCGTTCTCGAACAGAGAGAAGTGCAGGTGCGATCCGGTGCTACGTCCGGAGCTTCCCATAGCTCCGATTCGCTGCCGCTGGCTCACGTACTGTCCCCGGTTCACGTTGACCGTCTGCAGATGTGCGTACATCGACTGAAAGTTCTCCGGATGCTGGATGATTACGTAGTTGCCATACACCGGATTGCGCCCGACATCTACGACTCGACCGGCCATCGACGCCACAATCGGTGTTCCCGGTGCGTTCGCCCAATCGACGCCGTTATGAAAGCTGCGCCGGCCGGTAAACGGGTCGGCACGATTACCGAATCCGGACGTGAGCCTGCCGGTGGTCGGACGCACGAACAGCTCGCCGAGAATCAGGCGCAGCTCGGTGTCGCGCATCCGGGCGCCGGGAATGAACAGCTCACTCCCTTCCGAGATACTCGTCGTTTGCAGGTCGTTCGCGTCGAGAATATCCTCTACGGCAACCGAGTATCGTGCCGCGATGGCGCTCAGACTCTCGCCGGAACCGACGATATGACGCAGGCCGCTTCGGCTCGGAATCTCGAACTCAGTTCCGACGTGCACCCGTCGACTGTCGGAGATCTGGTTGAAACTGACGAGCGTATCGACCGTGATCCCGTACCGCCGGGCGATTCCCGATATTGTCTCGCCGGACCGGACCGTATGCGTATCGAACGACAGTGTCTCGAACCGCGATATATCGAGCTCGGCAGCAACCGAATCCACGTGCCTGTCCGAAACGGAGGCACCGTTCGCCACGGACTCGGCGTTGAGCGCCTGCGGGAACGACATACTGTTCAATTCGATATGATTCGGAAACGGCGCATACGACAGCCACAAATCGACCGTCGGAGAGGTAAGCGAGAGAACTCCGACGAGAATGAAGAGCAGACATCCGGCGACAAATCCCTGGTCTACCGGCATGAGATCGCGCTGCAGTATCGCTCCGATCCGGACCGTCGGAAGCGATGGAAGTGCCGCACGTACCGGTCGCAGGAACATCAACGACTGATTCTGCGATGGCCTCTTCGATGTTCCGTTTCGCTGAACGTTTCTTTCGCGGGGGTGGCTGCTTCGGGCGCTCCTTCCGAACAGCCATTCGAAGTACCGACCAGCTCCGTTACGTTCCTGCCTGATCCGGGACAGAATACCGGCTTCCCGGACAGGCGCGCCGGTTCGCTCACCTCGTCGCCTCTTACCGAACGCCCCGATCCGCTCTCCCGGAGCCGTGCCACGACGCTCCTCCTGTCCTGCCCCGACACGTTTGTGCTCGCGAGCGCGTCGGAGCAGACCATCGCTAACCGATCTGCTTTCCCGAGATACGCCTGGACGCTTCTCTGCACCGGCTCGCTTCTGAAGCGCCCGCCTGGAAGGGTGTTGCCGTTCGATGACTGACTCCATTCTATTCGATCATATCGACAAGAATCGAAGTGCATATTATAGTCCGGGTACTTCGCGGTCAAATCGAAATGGGGAGACAACACGAAACGGTCGGCCGGACACGCTCGGGTGGTCGCAAAACGCTGGAGTCACCGATTCTCCTGCTCGTCCCGCTGGTGTTGTCGCTCCTGCTTCTGAGAGCATTCGGGCTCGAGCTGTTTCGCGTAGATGGGGTCAGCATGGAGCCGAAGCTCGAAGGCGGCAGCACCCTTTTCGTTAATCGCGCCGCCTACGGCCTTCAATCTCCGTTCACGGGTCGCTATCTCCTCCGATGGAGTGAACCGGCGCTCGGAGAGATCGTGGTCTATCGGGAGCCCGCAAACGAGATCCTCGCCGTCAAACGTGTGGCGGCACCTCCGTCGGCCCCGTTTGAGATAGTGCACGAGGGGATTCGATTTTCGGACCGGGTGATCCCGATCTCTACTGAAGTGGCCGCAGAGCTCCCCGTTCGAGGAGCTCTCGGCGAAGATGAAGTATTCCTGATCGGCGATAACCTCGCCGAATCGGTCGATTCACGAACCTATGGACCGGTAGAGATCGCAAGAATACGCGGTCGAGTGATCAGTTTTTGGGGTCACGGTCATTGATGCGTTCTACCTCCGGCCGACAATAGTGAATGGGATCGTTTCATGCTCGAAACCGGAAAGCGTCATCGACGAATATGGATCATCAGCTTCTCGGTTGCAATCGCCGGAATTCTCGTGAGCGCACAATATGCCCGGATTATGGTTCTCGAACGCACCGGCGCACCGGCACCCTCCACGACTCCTCGTACCGTCGAACGGGGGGCAATACTCGACCGCAATGGTCGAATCCTCGCGATCCAGACCCAGCTTTACACCGTCAGCGCATGGATCCCGAATGTTACCGACCCACAGGAAACCGCTTCCGATCTTGCCCGCATTCTCGATGATGATGCAGGGCGAATTCTCGACTTGCTCGAGGGATCGCGCAATTTCGTCTACATACAGCGAAGAATAACGCCGTCCCGATCCGAGGAGATCCGGGCCTCGCAACGCGAAGGGCGACTGCGAGGTATTCAGCTCGAGCCGGACAGCGGCCGCACCTATCCCAACGGACGGCTTGCATCGCATGTAATCGGCCATGTCGGCACCGACAACAACGGCCTCGACGGTGTCGAGTACGCCTACGATTCTGTTCTGTCTCCGAGCGAAGGAAGAGTGCGTGGCGAAACGCTCTATGGGAATCAGCTCGTCCTGACCATCGACCTGAATATCCAACAGACTACCGATCGGCTGGCACGGGAGACATTGGAGCGTGAGAACGCCGACAGCGTCATGCTCCTCGTTATGGATGCGAAGAACGGCGAGATTCTCTCGTGGTCGAGTGTTCCGGACTATGACCCGAACCGTTTCTCCGATTTCGACATCGAGGAACGCCGGAACCGTCCGATTAGAATGATGTATGAACCCGGGAGTGTCTTCAAAGTCTTCAGCGTTGCAACGATGCTGAACAGCGGGGCCGTGTCCGACGGCGATATCTTCGAGACCGACGGTACATACCGTCCTGAATCGTGGCGAGATGCGAGCCCGATAACCGACATCGCCAACTATGGGACGATGGATCTGCGACGTGTAATGGAGCGATCGAGCAACGTCGGGGTTGCCTATGCGAGCGAGGACATCAGCGAACAGGAGATGTATCGCGGGCTCAAGCGCTTCGGCTTCGGTGAACCAACCGGGGTCGGACTCAGCGGCGAACAGAACGGGATTCTCTATCCACCCGAGCGCTGGAGCTATCGCAGCAAACCTACCATCGCCATGGGACAGGAAATCGGAGTCACGGCACTACAGATCGCCGCTGCGGCGACCACCTTTTCGAACGACGGGGTACTGCTCCAGCCGAGTATCATCCGGCGTATCGTTTCTGCCGACGGACGGGTAATCGAGGAGTCGGAGCGAACGGCGGTGCGCGAAGTCCTGACCCCGAGTGTCGCTGCACAGATGAAGGACTACATGCGTACCTCCACCCATGAGGGAGGCACCGGCAGGCGGGTGCGTATCGACGGAATCGAAATCGCCGCCAAGACCGGCACCGCCGAGTTTTTTGATCCGGAAATCCGTGCATACTCCGATGAGAAGTTCATCGGGTCTACACTTGCTATGTTCCCGAGCAACGATCCGGAAGTCATCGTGTATATGGTCGTCGAGAATCCGCAGGGCGACTTCATCTGGGGTGAACGGGTCGCCGCCCCTGTCGTCCGTGAGGCGGCGCAGTTCCTCATCCCGTATCTCGGCATCGAACAGGAGGGAGACCGGCGAATTGCCGCCCCCGAACAGGTGCAGATCCAGACACCCGGGACCATAGAAATCGGTGGGGAGCTCCCGGACCTTCGAGGCCTGCCGCGACGTTCTATCCTTCAGTTGGAAGCAATGGATGAGATCAGTGTGGAAGTACACGGCAGCGGCTGGGTAACACGACAGATCCCCGAACCCGGCACCCCGATCGAAGAGGTTTCGCGGGTGATACTGGAGCTCGAGTGATCCCATGTCCGGCAACAAGCCCTACCTCGAGAGAAATCTCGCCGCCGTCGAGTCGGAGTTCGGTACGCTTGCGCATACAATCGGTGCAAAGGAAACGCCGGCTGAATGCGAAGTCGGGTCTGAACGAGGTATCGCGCGACTGTCTCTGAACGGTAAGCTCGTTCACAGCGCTCGTGAACCGGCCCGAGAGGCCGCCCGGCTCGTTGATTCGGCCCTCGCAGGACGTACGCCGGTCGTCGCACTCTTTCTCGGATTCGGTCTCGGCTACCACGTCGAATACGCGCTCAACACACGACCGGAGCTCCATTGCGTCGTCTATGAGCCGGAGCCGGGCTTGTTGAAGGCGGCGTTTTCCGCTCGCGACTGCACCGCCATCGTACGGTCCGGCCGCCTCTCAATACTCACCGATTCCGAACCGGATGCGCTGACCCCGATTATCGAGAAACTCGGCCGCGATGAGCTGGTTCTGATCCACTTGCGCCCACTCTACGAACGGTACGAGCGCGAGTACCGTGTGGTCGAATCTCACGTCGACAACCATTTCCGCCGCAGAGAAATCAACCACAACACGCTCGTCCGCTTCGGCAGACGGTGGGTCCGCAATCTCGCCGAGAACCTGAGCGTCGTTGCCCGATCGACACCGATACGGCGCCTGGAAAACAGATTCCCGGGTATCCCCGCTCTATTGCTCGCCGGTGGACCGTCGCTCGATGACACGTTGCCGTGGCTATCGCATCTTTCGCGCCGGATGCTTGTTATCGCCGTGGATACGAGCCTTCACGCCGCCGTCCGCACCGGAGTGACACCGGACTACGCGGTGGTGGTCGATCCACAGTACTGGAACACCCGGCACCTCGACGCGGCCGCGGGAACCGAATGCGAGATCATCTCCGAGAGCTCCACACATCCGAGAGTATTCCGCGTTCTCAACGGGCCGGTGTCCATGTGCAGTTCGCTGTTTCCGCTCGGAAAGTTTGTGGAGGAAGCGTGGGAATCGGAGTTCGGAACACTCGGTGCGGGAGGCTCGGTGGCCACGACCGCCTGGGACTTCGCACGCTATATAGGATGTAACCCGATATACTGCGCCGGGCTCGATCTCGCTTTTCCCCGACGCAACACTCACTTCCGCGGCAGTTTTTTCGAATCACGGGCCCTTACATGGTGTCGCCGCAAGCACCCCGTGGAAACGATGGCGTTTTCGTATCTTCACAGCGGACAGTCGGAACTGGTTCCCGCCAATAACGGAAAACGCGTGTTAAGCGACACCCGAATGCGAATCTACCGCTGGTGGTTCGAGACACAGATGCGCCGCTATCCGCAGACTACCACTGTAACGCTGAGCAACGAGGGGGCTTCAATTGACGGCATGCCGGCACGGTCGATCGATTCGGCACTCGAGCTTCCCGATCGCCGCCGGGAAATCTCGGAGATTCGCCGGGAAAAAACGGAGACCCGAAGGAGTCGGCACGCACGGGATCACCGGAAGAAGGTGGAACGGCTTCGTACACGGCTGGATGAGCTTACCGGCGAGCTGCGCTCTATGGAAGAGCTCGCTCGTCGCGGATTGATCGTGACCGAACGGGCAATACACGACCGAACGGTTACCGCTCGTGTCGGCGCGGAAACGCTGGCCGAGCTCGACGCAATCGACACACGCATTACCGGGCACCGGTACCGCGAGATCGCCGGATTCCTCCTGCAGGAGGTCAAGGAGCGGGTGAGAACGGGAAAGGAGCCGGACCCGCTGGCGGCGAGCAAACTGCTGTACGAAGGGCTCGAAGAGAGCTGCCGGTATCACCGAACGCATCTCGAGCGCGGAGCGAGTCGATTATCGGAGCACTCAAGTTGACGGAGCAAGGCGCCGATTCTATAGCAAGATGGGGCGCGCGGTACGCTGCGCAAACCTTTAAACGGTATGCACCTGACGTCCAGGCATACCGTTTTTTTTTGCCCGCGACCCGTCCGCAGGGGCGCTCGCGGCGTCTCATACCCCGGTCCAGGAGCTTGTCGCCCATCACTCCGAGCGCGGAAGCAGCCGCAGCCGTGACGTACGCGGATCGTTGAATTGCAGATTCGAGAGAACCGGAGCCTCCCGATACTCCCCCCTTCTCCAGGCGGCAAACTGATCCGCATACCATCTGTTGCCGGGATGACCCGACTGCCCGCCGGCGTGTGCGATCCAGCTTCGCGGCGAGTCTTCGAGCGCTACTACCATACGAACGCCGGCTCCGAGGTTCACGTTGAACGGATCGCGGAGATCGTACGCCGCACGCCCGACGGTCATATGGTCGCCTCCATGCGGATACGGGCCACGGTTCAAGAGCAACGAAAGCGGCCATATATCGCCCATCGCGTGGGTAAGCTCGATCGTCTGAATCTCATTCCACTTCCACGAACCGATATCGGGTCCGAGACGCTCTTCGAGATCGGCGATCGCAGTGGAGAAGGCGGCAGCGAGTACCGGTTCAACCGCCCCGTCGGTCCACTCGCTCTCGCTTCGCCCGAGCACCGCATCGAAGCTGTTGAACGCCAGGTAGGCGACGTCGAGGAACTCCGCGAATAGCTCCTCACCGAGAGCCGGTTCGAAGGTCTTGCGCATAGCTTCCAGATACCAGTGTGCGAACAGCACCGGTGCGGCCTCC
>SLAN01000097.1 GCA_007126865.1 Spirochaetales bacterium
TCGAGGCTCATCGAGAAGAGTGATGCTCCGTAGCGACCGAGCGTATCGGTGAAGATTTCGAGATTGAACGCCGTTGGTCCGACGAGAAGCACGAACCCCATGAGAATCAGCGCGACGAGCACGTTTGTTCTGCTGAGGATCTGAATCCCCTTATCCAGACCGGTGGCGCTGGAGAGCATGTAGAGTACCGTCACGACCGCGATAATCGTCAACGTGACCGTCAATGTATGGGTAATGCCGAATACCGCCGTGAGTCCCCCTCCGATCTGCAGGGCACCGAGGCCGAGTGAGGTAGCTACACCGAATACGGTCGCGAAAACGGCCAGAACGTCTATAGACTTGCCGATCGAACCGTAAATCCGATCGCCGATCAACGGATAGAAGCAGCTGGAAATCAGCGGAGGCATGCCGCGGCGAAAGGAAAAATAGGCGATAGCCAGACTCATGACGATATAGATAGCCCACGGATGGATACCCCAGTGAAAGAAGCTTCGCGTCATGGCGAACGTGGCCGCCGATGCTGAGCGAGGCTCGAGATACGCGGGAGGGGCGGCAAAATGGGATAGCGGCTCTGCGACTCCCCAGAATATCAGCCCGATTCCCATTCCGGCTGCGAACAGCATGCTGAACCATCCGAAGTAGCCGTATTGCGGTTTTTCATCGTCGCGGCCGAGCTTCAACGAACCGAAACGACTGAATGCGACATAGAGACAGAACACCAGAAAGAGGAGCGCGGAGAGTAGATACGCCCATCCGGTGGACTCGATAACTGCCTCGTGAGCCCGGGTAGCGAGACGGTCGAGTTGGTCCGGCGCGACGATGCCGAGCACTACCAGGACGGCCACTATCAACAGCGATGCGACGAAAACGATCTGTCCTTTCACCTTTCCTCCGTCTTCTCTTCTCTCAGTCGTCGGTATCCGGCGGAGCGAGCTCCGCCGGCACAATCAGAACCGAGGTGGACGCACTGTATGCAACCCGCTCCGCGGTGGAACCGAGTATCGTCGATACATCGTGCTGACTGGACTTACCGATTACGATCAGGTGGGCGCCGATGCGGCGGGCGGTACGCGCGATTGTGGCCGGAACGCTCGCGCTCTCCACCTGGTGTATCTGGGAGGGCCCTTTGTATTCCCGTGCGAGTCGTTTGAGTCCGCGCTCGGCACGACGCCTGCGCTCCGCCTCGGCGACCGGATCGGGGGCACGCTCGGCGACATGCAACAGATCGAGTCGATGTTTTGTCAGCGGCGGATCGTTCAGGAGCCGCAGCACTGCGGCGTCGGCGGCGTGGAATCCCGTTGCGTAGAGTATCGGGGACTCCTCCATCGTATCGGCCACCGTACGTTGCGGCTCTTTGTTGACGAAGACGGCACTGTCACTGAGTCGGATTGCATCGAGCGTCGTGCTGCCCGTCAACGCACGTTGAATCCAGCTCTTGCGTTTCCAGGAGAACGCGATCAGTTCGCACTCCTTCTGTCTTGCGAGACGGCTGATGGTCAGCGCCGCCGATCCGTGTGTGAGCTGGTACTCGACACGAAGACCGACATCAGTGAAGCTCGAGCCGAGAGACTTGATTCGCTCGCTCCTGGCTGCCGAATTGCCCTTGTCGGGAGCATCCGCGATATGTACGAGAACCGCGGTACTGACTCCGAACGAGCAGAGCACGAGCGGAATCGAGTCGAAACGGTTGCGGTTCTCGTTGAAATGTACCGGTACCAACGCCCTTTTTATCATATGTTTGGTGAGACTTCCTTTTACAGGTCGATTTCGTTGTCGGTCGGTGGCTCGGCGCCCGCTCGTGAACAGGTGATTGCCGCCGCTCTTGCAGCGAACCGGAGGGACCGTTCCATTGTTTCAGCATCGAGCGTGGCCAGCGACTCTTTCGACATACATCCGTTTCGATCCAGCCACGTAAGGAGCGCTCCGTGAAACGAATCGCCGGCCCCTACGGTGTCCTTAATCCCTCCCGGCGGGGGCTCTGCCGGAACGTGGACACTTCCATTGCGGTTACGTGCCGTTGCTCCGTCGGCTCCCGCCGTAACGACGACAATCGGCACGCCGAGCGCGGCGATCTCCTCCATTGCGTTTTCTCTGGAGGTTCCCGGGAAAAGCCAATCGAGGTCTACGTCGCTGACTTTGACGAGCCCGGAAACCGACATGAATCGGAGGACTCGCTTTCTATGAGCATCGTCATCGCTTATGAGTGACACGCGGATGTTCGGATCATACGCTACCACGACCTTCTCGGCTCGCTCGAAAACGTATTCTTCGATGGTGGTTCCGCACGGCTCCATCTGCGTCGAAATCGATCCGCACTGAATGCAGGTAAGCTCGCGGGGAAGATCGGCGGGAAGGTCCGGACGGCGAATACGCCGGTCGGCGGAGTCGTTGGCGAAAAAGGCATATTCAGCGTCACCGGACGGCGAGGTGCGAACAAATGCAAGGGTGGTGGGATCCGAGGTGAGATGAACGTATGACGAGTCGACATTATTCTTCTTCAGGTTCGCGACCAGGTCGGTGCCGAAGCAATCGGTGGAAAGTCTTGCCAGGAATAGTACCGGCTGTTTCAGGCGACCGCATGCTATGGCGGTATTATACGGGCTGCCGCCCGGTCTCGGGGCGAAAACGCGAGTCCCGTCGGGCATATCAACCGGTATGAAATCGATCAGCGCTTCTCCGATAGTAGCTATCATTTTCTCTTACTCACAGGTGTGGGTTACTCAAATGGTCTGCTGCCATCACCTTCGAGATGTGGCTTGCCGAGTCGGCAGCATCTCTGAATGCTTCCGACATCGTCGGGTGTGGAGCGACGATCTTTGAGATCTCGTGCACCGACATGCCGGTATCGATAGCCATTGCCGCCTGTGCTATGAGCTCGGAAACTCCGTGGCCCATCATAAACGCTCCGACGAGCTTACCCGACCTCACTTCCGATACGAGCCGGCACCAACCGCGAGCATCGGCGTGCTCGGCGAGGTAGCGATTGTTCGAGGCGAGGGGCAGGAGGTTCACTTCGACCTCAAGTCCATCCGCCTCCGCTTGAACCTGATTTCGCCCGCATCCGGCCAGCTCCGGCATAGTATAAACGATCCACGGCATTGCATTCATGTTCACTGTATCGGTGCCGTCACCGAACATGTTGTTCACCGCGACGTCGGCCATACGATACGCCGCATGAGCCAACATGAGTTTCCCGGTAACATCGCCGGCGGCATACACCCCTTCGAGGTTCGTCCGCATATATCCATCGACCGTTATGCCGTGCTCGTTAACTTCGATGCCGTGCTCGTCTACACCTCCGATCCGCGGGCGACGCCCGACCACCTGAATAACGCAATCTGTCTCGAGCGACTGTTCGCCTCGTTCATCAGCGTAATGGACCGTATTCCCGCTCACCCTGCGTGCTTGTGCGTTGACGATGAATCGGGTTGTATCCATTGCCAGACGCATCTGCCGACCTATATCGGATCCCGCAAAACTCAACACGTCGGACTCGCTTTCCATGACAGTCACACGCGACCCGAGGGCGGCGAACAATCCGGCGATCTCCAGTCCGATATATCCCCCTCCGAGAATCAACATACGATCGGGGACTTCGTTCAGATCAAAGGCAGCCGCACTACCGAGCACCGGTATGGATGCATCGGATATATCGACATTAAAGGGGGTCCCCTGCGCACCGTTGGCGATGAGTATATACCGCGTGCGGTATTCCGTCCCTCCCGCGAGGACCTTTCCCGGACCGAGAAAGTGCGCACCGGCATGGACGACCCGGACCCCGGCTCGTTTCAGCTGTCCCTCGATTCCGCGCCGCAATCGTTCAACGGAACGATTCTTCCAATCGAGCGCGGTCTTGTGATTGTAGCTCAGTCGACCGGTTTCGATGCCCATAGCTGCCGAATCGGCTGCTCCGCGATACACTCGGGCTATATGTATGAGGGTTTTCGCCGGCACGCAGCCGAAGTTCAGACATGTCCCGCCGAGAAGATTCTCCTCGGCGAGAACGACGTTCGCTCCGTGTCTCGCAGCACGCAGCGCAGCTCTATACCCGGCCGGCCCGCCCCCGATTACAAAGAGGTCGATATCGGAGCCACTCCCGACCGGCGAGGTGGGAATGCCTCCCGCTTCGCGCAGCATGTCATCCGGATCGGCACTTACCCCCGGTGTCGAAAGGTCGTCGGAAAGGGCCTCGCCCGGCTCTCCGACGAGGGCGAGCGCAGTCCCGCTCTGAACCTCGTCTCCGGGAGCGTAGAAGAGCTGAAGGACCTTCCCGTCAACCTTCGACGTGATCTCGATCGTGCCCCCCGGCGATTCGAGGGTACACAGCGTCTCACCACGCTCGACCACCGAGCCGACCGAAACCGACCAGTCGAGCAGGACCGCGCTCTCTGTCTGATACTCTTCACCTTCGAATGTGATTTCCTGGACCATACGCCTACTCTACGGCGGAGAAGCGGTATCGCGCAATGTGAATCGTCTTACGCAGAACGTGTCTTGATCAAATTTCGGTTAAATGGGTACGCTCACCCAGTCCGCCGATTCAGCGGTCAAAGCGGGCCGAGTTCTCCCATCGGCAGAAACACAGGCAGGTTATATTCATGAGCTCGTATGATCGTACGGAAGCAGATTCGCACTCTCGTGATCAGGTCGTGACCGAAAGCCGTCTGATTATTCTCGGTGCGGGCATGCCGTTTCGTGGAGAGCAGCATTCGGCGCTGCGCGATACAGCCCACAACGGGCTCGTATTCGACTGGCTTCTGCACGCCTTCAGCTCAGTTCGACCGTCGGTACACTTCATCGGTGGATACCGGATTGAAGATGTCGTGCGTCGCTATCCCTCGATTCATTACACGGTGAATCCGGAGTGGGATCGCACAGGCCCGGCCGACTCACTGTTGCGAGCACCGTTCGACGACGCGGCTGAGCACTTTGTCTCGTATGCCGACGTTCTCATTCGCGAATCGCTTGTCGGGGCGCTTACGGAGGTGAGCTCGGATATCGTCGTAGCGGTCGATACCTCCTGGCGTCATCGCTTTGCCGGCAGATCGAAGGCTGACGTTGAGCGGTGTGAAAAAGTTACTCTGCATGGCGATTCGGTTACGCGAATCGGTACTGACATAATCTCAAGCGTCGCCGATGCTGAGTTCCTCGGTGTGTGTCTGCTCCGGCCCGCGGTTTCGCGCGAGCTCGCCCATGCCTGGGACACGTTGCCGGCGGAGATCCGGAAATCGAAGGTCGGTGACCTGCTCGAGATTCTTCGTACCCGCGGATTCTCGGTTCGAGCGGTCGACGTGCAAGGAGACTGGGCGGAGCTCAACGAACCGAAGGATCTCGCGCATTTCATCTTCGGAACAAAAGCGCAAACACTCGATCGCCTCCAACGACTGGTGCGGCGCAGCCGCATTCTGGAACAAGTAAGCTGCACGGTATCGGAGTGGCAAGCTGATTGCGCCGCAATCCTGAGGTCGGTCGGGGAGGCGTTCGCGCGTACGAACATTGTTGTGCGCAGTAGTGCACTTACGGAAGACGGTTTTTCCAGCGCGAACGCCGGCGCGTTCACAAGCGTGCTGAACGTGGATGGGAGCGACGAAGAGGCGGTTCGTAGCGCTATCGATGAGGTGATAGAGAGCTATCCGGACGACAACCCGCATAATCAGGTGCTGATTCAACCGATGGTGGAGCGCGTGCGAGCGAGCGGCGTGGTTTTCACGAGAACGCTCGCCCACGGGGCGCCGTATTATGTCGTAAACTACGACGATGTCACGAGGAGCACCGAATCGATCACAAGCGGATCGAGCAGGGAGCATAAGACGCTCGTCATGCATCGCAGCATATCGAGCGACGACCCGAGTATCCCGCCGAGCATCGAGCGGCTGTTGCCGGCAGTGCGCGAGATCGAGGACCTGATCGGTTACGATGCGCTCGATATCGAGTTCGCGGTGGACGTTGACGGTCATGTTCACGTTCTCCAGGTTCGGCCGATTGCCGTCGATCACGGCTCCTACGGCAACTCGGATCGTCGCGTGGACGCAATGCTGGAACAGGCTGTCGAGCTGTTCCGCGCCCGTCAGGAACCCGGTGCCAGTCAGGTAGGCCGACATGCGTACTTCGGTATTATGCCCGACTGGAATCCGGCGGAGATCATCGGTACGAGACCCGGCCGCCTCGCGGTGACCCTATACCGATATCTCATTATGGACGAAATCTGGGCCACACAACGCGCCGAATACGGCTATCGCGATGTCCGTCCGGCTCCGTTGCTGGTATCGTTCGCCGGCCATCCGTATGTCGACATCCGGGCGAGCTTCAACTCATTCGTACCGGCGGTCCTCGACGACGGACTGGCAGAACGCCTCGTAGACTTCTATCTCGAGCGGCTGCGAAAGCACCCCGAGTACCATGACAAGGTCGAGTTCGAAGTCGTTCCGACCTGCTACGGGCTGAACTTCGATCGGTGGCGGGCGCTCCTGGAGGAGGAGGGCGGTTTCGACTCCGCTGAGATCGATGAGCTCGCCGATGCCTTGCGCTCGTTGACTGCATCGGCGTTCGATCGATGCCCCGGCGACCTCGAGAGCATTCGTACTCTCGAGAGCCGTTACGAACGCATAATGCTCTCCGGACTGCCCCCGTTGCAACGAGCGCTCTGCCTCCTGGAGGACTGCAAACGGTACGGAACGCTCGCGTTCTCGCATCTCGCTCGCAGTGCGTTCGTCGCGGTGACGTTGCTGCGAACCGCGGTGTCCATCGGCGCCATATCGAGCGAGGCATCGGAGGCGTTCATGGAGTCGATCCGTACGGTAACTCACCAGTTCACCGAGGATGCGCGGCTAGCGGCAGACGGCCGCATGGAGCGCGATAGCTTCTACCGCCGCTATGGGCATCTCCGGCCCGGTACCTATGACATCACTTCTCACAGTTACGGTGAGGACCCGGAGCGTTATCTGGCGCCGATGCTCGCGAAGGCCCACGCACTTTCGGTCGGACGTGAAGAGACGCAGTCCGTCACGCACTCGCAGAAAGGAACGGGGCCGGAGGCAGACGGTTTTGTGGAGTCGACCGACGGCTCACCGGCGGCTTGGGTCCGCGAACGCGAGGCGTTTGCCTCCGCGCTGGCGAATGCAGGGCTTTCCGGCGATATCGGCCGTGTCGAGAACTTCATGCGTGAGGCGATCGAAGGGAGGGAGTACGCGAAGTTTGCTTTTTCTCGCAACCTCTCCTCGGCGATCGACGCCATCGCCGAGTACGGCAGGGATCTCGGCCTCTCGCGTCATACGCTCTCGAATGTCCCGCTCGAGGTCTTCGAGGCGTTGCGAAGCGGCGATGCACCGAGAAGCGATGCCGCCGACTGGATTCGCTCGGTCTCCGAGGAGTACGAGTCTGCGCGTGAGATTGCGAATGCGGTTGAGCTCCCTCCACTGATTTTCGACGAGCGCGATATTCACGTATTCGTGTATCCGGGGAATACCCCCAATTTCATCGGGAGTGGCCGGATTACCGCCGATTGTGTCGATCTGTCCGAAGTCGAAGACGACAGCGAGGTCGATATCTCGGGTAAGATCGTACTGATACCGCAGGCCGACCCCGGCTACGACTGGCTGTTCGGCCAGGAGATAGCGGGGCTTATCACGACTTACGGCGGAGCAAACTCTCATATGGCGATCCGCTCCGCTGAGTTCGGTCTGCCGGCGGCGATCGGTGTCGGCGAGCAGGAGTATCGCCGGGTATCGGGGGCGCGTTGTCTCGAGCTGGATGCCGGCAATCATCACATACGGGTCGTTCGCTGATGCACCTGCGGAGAATCGCCGTTACACAGCGAGTCGACGAGGTGGCTTCCTACCGCGAACGCCGGGACTGCATCGATCAGCGTTGGGCTGTACTCCTGGGGCGATGCGGATTCCTACCGGTTTACGTTCCGAATACATTGTCCGATATCGAGGCGTGGGTCTCATCGTTGAATGTCGAGGGATGTATCCTGACCGGCGGAAACGATCTCTCATCGATACCCGGTGCAGGCTCGCCCGCGCCGGAGCGCGATCGCACCGAGGCGGCGCTGCTCGATATGGCATATGCCGACGCTCTTCCCGTTCTCGGCGTTTGCCGCGGCCTTCAGATGCTCAATTACTACTTCGGTGGCTCATTGACACCGGTGGGCGGTCATGTGGCGGTGCGTCACACCGTGTCTCCGATCGGTTCGGCCGAGGAGCACGAGGGGGCGCCGTCAGCACATCTGATACGAAACGCCCCGCTCGAGGTGAACAGCTTCCACGATTACGGCTTTTCCGCCGAGGACACCTCGCGCCGGCTCGTACCACTGCTTGCAAGCGACGACGGCTGCGTGGAAGCGGTCGTCCATCGAGAGTTGCCGTGGGTCGGGATAATGTGGCACCCGGAACGCGAAGAGCCGTTCCGTGACCCCGATATCGGTTTGATCGGGATGCTGTTCGGAGATACAAGCGACGAAAAGGAGTACCAATGACCTCGATTATCCTCGCGGCAGGGCAGGGGACGCGGTTACGACCATACACCGACGAAGTACCGAAGTGCATGGTGCCGTTGGCCGGGAAACCGCTTCTGCACCATCAGATGGAAACGCTCGCCGCCTCCGGGGCGGATGCCGATATGGTAGTGGTCGGCGGATATCGCTCGGAGCGACTCGACCTGCGCAACGCGGATCTGGTCACTAATCCGGCCTACGATACGACGAACATGGTCGCCACACTTTTCCGTGCCCGAGACCGAATGCGCGACGGTGAAGACCTTCTCATCAGCTACGGCGATATCGTGTTCGAACCGAGGGTATTACGGGCACTGATCGACGCCGTCGGCGGCATCCGTCTGGCTGCCGACCGGCAATGGAAGCGACTGTGGAGCACTCGCATGGATAATCCGCTCGATGACGCGGAAACGTTCCGTATGGACGAGAACGGGAGAGTGATCGAGCTGGGAAAGAAACCGGAGGGCTACGCGACGGTGCAGGCGCAATATATGGGGCTCATCTTCGTTCGCGGTGACCGGGTAGCCGATTTCAAGCGTGCATACGACGAGCTCGATCGCGACGCAATGTACGACGGCAAGGATTTTGACAACATGTATATGACAAGCTTTCTCCAGTATCTCATCGATACCGGCCGTGTTGTGCACGCATGCCTGGTCGATTCCGGGTGGCTGGAGGTGGATACCGCCGAGGAGCTCGAGCGTTTCGAGACGATGGCCTCCAACGGCACGCTCGACGATTACTGTCGACTATCATAGCCCCTTGGCGCGCGCCCGATGTATGGCCACCACTCGGAACGGATTGCCCGGGGATACCGTCACTCGGGCGGTTCGGTGCTGAGCCGCAGAAGCTGGATCGAGCGGGCGGCCACCGTGCCGGACGCGCATCTCTCCTCGCTTGCCGGCTCTCCGCGCTCGTAGACGGTATCGAGCA
>SLAN01000251.1 GCA_007126865.1 Spirochaetales bacterium
CATCCCATTCTCCTTCCATTCCGGATGCACCACCGTCGTTTCCGTACCGGCTCACCACCCGCGGGGAATCGTGATTGCCGGTGAAAATCGAGTTCCATCCGTGTCCGGCGATGCCTGTCTGCCAACGTCGGACGATCGTCTTGAGCTCGGGAAGCGTCCACGCTCGCGGAATGTCGTACTTCCCGGCGACGCCGTTGTCTATATACATGTGTTCGAACTGGAAGATCATGTCGAGCTCTTGTCGTGATGGATCTACATACAGGATGCCGTCGGACAGATCGGTCTGGTGCATCTCGCCCACAGTCATGCAGTCGTAGTGCGAGAGAACCTCCCGATGCATCTCCTGCAGATGCTCGTGCGTGCGCGGAAGATTCGCTACCATCTCGGGTGCGAACACAAACTCGCGGCCCTCCGGGTTCGGTGCGTCCGGCAGTCCTTCCGGTTTTCCGATGAAGTTGATGACGTCCATGCGAAAGCCGTCGACACCGCGCTTCAGCCAGAAGTGCATCATGTCGTATATCGCGCTTCGCAGCGATCGGTTCTCCCAGTTCAGGTCGGGCTGTTTCTTCGAGAAGAGATGCAGGTAGTATTCGCGGGTGGGCTCGTTCCACTCCCATACCGAGCCCTGAAAGAACGATCTCCAGTTGTTCGGTGGAGGTGGAATCGGCTCATCCTCGGCGCTCGGCCCGGTCAGCCCACGACCCGGATGCCAGATGAACCAATCGTGGTATGGGTTCTCGCGAGAGGTCCGGGCCTCACGGAACCACTCGTGTTCGTCCGAGCAGTGGTTGACGACCAGATCCATGATCAGCTTCATCTTCCGCTTGTGCAGTTGCTCGATCAGGTGATCCATGTCCGACATCGTGCCGAACTCCGACATAATCGCCCGGTAATCGCGGATATCGTAGCCGTTGTCGTCGTTCGGTGAGTCGTAAACCGGCGAAAGCCATATTGCATCGACACCGAGCTCGGAAAGATAGTCGAGGCGAGAGATGATCCCCGGTATATCGCCGATGCCGTCGCTGTTCGAGTCCTGAAAGCTCCGCGGATAGATCTGATAGACTACAGCCCGCTTCCACCATTCGGTCCGTTCCATATCCCGGAGACCCTATCCCGACGCGTTCAGGCCGCGCAAGTGTACGGGCGGCGAGGTGACCGAAGTGCAGGAACCCGGTACGATTGCGGACAGAGCCACTCCGACATAGTATTGAGGCGAAATGCGAGCGACGCGAGCGATCATCCATCTCGATAACCTGCGCCACAATATCCGCAGCATCGCCGGGCGGCTTCGTTCGGCAGGCGGGGCCCCGGTACCCTTTATTGTCGCGGTGAAAGCGGACGGCTACGGCCACGGCGCAGGCCGGGTCGCCTCCGTGGCGCGTGAGGAAGGAGCCGAGGGAGTCGGCGTGGCGACGGTCGAGGAGGGCGCGCACCTACGCGATGTCGGCTTCCCCGGTCGCATACTCCTCTATAGCATTGCGCTGGCCGAAGAGGCAGCCGCGATCGTAGAGCTCGGTCTGGAGCCTTTTGTCGCCGACCGCCACTATGTCCGAGCGCTTGCCGAAGCCGCCGAGGGTAGTGCGGCTCCGCGTGCGCTCCCCGTTCACCTGAAAATAGATACCGGGATGGGACGCATCGGCTGCAGGCCGGAGGAGGCTGCCGAGCTCGCCGCAGAAATCTCGGGGGAACGATGGCTGAATCTCGCCGGTGTCTGTACCCACTTTCCCGCCGCCGACAGCGACGATCAATCGTTCACCTACCAGCAACTGGAGCGGTTCCAGCAGGCGGTAGAGACGATCAGGTCGCGCGGAGTCGATCCCGGTTGCCTGCATGCGGCAAACTCCGGCGCATGTCTGGAGGTTGATGATGCCTCGCTCGATAGTGCCCGGCCCGGAATCTCCGTCTACGGATACTATCCGTCACACGACCAGAGGCGAGCGGTCGAGCTGAAACCGGTAATGGAGCTGGAGTCGCGTGTGGTGTTCGTGAAGAGCGTGGACGAAGGCGAAACGGTGAGCTATGGGCGCACCTGGACCGCGAGTCGTCGTACGCGCATTGCGACGATTCCGGCCGGGTATGCCGACGGATACAACCGGTTGCTTTCCAACCGCGCCGAAGTGCTGCTCTTCACCGGCGAGGTCGCCGGAGCGTCGGAATCGGCGATGAACCGATCCGAGTCACGCACAGCGAGGCGCGTTCCGGTGGTTGGTAGAATCTGCATGGATCAGTTCATGATCGATTGCGGCCCTGATAGCAATGTTCGCGTCGGTGACCGGGTCGTACTCTTCGGACCGGACCCGCGTGGCCCCGACGCCGAAGAGCTCGCTGACCTGGTCGGCACGATACCGTATGAGGTTGTCAGTCAGATCAACCATCGAGTGCCGCGCGTCTATCATTCCGGTCGATAACCGCTACCCTTTGAGACTCCGTTCGAAATTCCGCTGACTGGTTCTGCGTATATACGAGTAAATCTTCTGCCGATTGGCTTGCGAGAGCTTGCTTGCGAAGAGCATTACGTAGGTTTTCGGATTTCCGTTCCGCACCGCCGCTACGGTCGCCTGTGCCTGCACCCGTGCATTCGCGAGCGTAAGTTGCACGTCGTCGACGACCATGCGCAAACTGAGATAGTCCTCGAGGGTCGGAACCTGGCAGGCGAATCCGGCCGAGCTGATATCGAGGATCACTCCGTTGTAAAAGTCGCGATCGCGTCGGATGTTGAGCGTCGCATCGCCGTTGTCTGAACAGTTCGTTCGTGCGAACCTTCTACGGCCCCGTGCTCCATGCTTATCGACTGTGGCCTGGACCACGGCTACCGCGCTTTTCCGGTCTCCGTCCATCGACACTGTCTGAACGATCGCCCCGGCGGCTTCACGAATCTCTCCGAATCCGTCGATCACCGAATCCCACGTGGTCCCGGTCGGTGCTTTGTCTTTGTTTACAAAGATCAACGCCCCGGGATACTTGTGCATTACCGTGCCGAGTTTCCGGTGGTCATCGAGATAGAACACCTTGAACTCCTGCGCCACGAGCGCCGGAATCAGCTCATCGCGCAACCAGCTTGGCGGTTTGACGAAGACGATCTTTCGGCCTTCGATGGAAATGTCAGCCATATGTGCCCTCAAGTAGACATGCGGTGCCGCTCCTGCGTCAAGTGATCGGGTTCACAACTCATAACTACGGTTGATGTGGACGCCAGCGAACGTGCGAATCCCGTATCCAACCCGACGCTCCTCGCGGTTGATCGATCTTGAGCCAGACCGTTCCCTCCTCATCGCTCCGCACGTCCACCGGCCGGACCGGTTCGGGGCGCATGAGCCAATCGCGGACCCGTGATTCGATATGCGGTTCGACCCGGAGCTCCGCGCGCCGATTGTTTGGAATAACTCTCGTCATTCGATTGCGTTCGAGAACCCACTCGAAATCACCACCGCGATAACGGCGGACCGACTTGTCAACGCGATGTCGCCCGCCTGCTGCGCGCTGGACGGCATACTGGTGAAGCTCTTTAACCGTGCCGTTCGAATTACGCTCGACGAGGTGGGTGTATTCAATTGTGTGCCCTACGGTCTCGGTCACATTAACGAGCCGTACAAGCGGCGATGGGTCGCCTCCGGCGAATGTGAACACGTGAGTCTCGTGGCTCGAGTTCGCATACGCGGCACCGGCGGTGATCGTCGTCGCGTGTGCTTCGATCACGAGCTCTTTTTCCCCATCACCGGTGAAATCCTCGGTACCTACGGCAAAGGGGGTCGCCGCGGAGACACCGCTTCCGGCGGCGAACTCCACCGATAGCACGAGCTCCGAGGCGCGGTCGAGATCGGGCTGCTCGACCGCTGCACTTCGACACGAGTATACGTTCTCCACACCTTCCGTTTCTTCGTTGCGCAACCCGTACACGGGAACAAACACGACCTTCCGGTCGAAGAACTCGAAGTGATTGCGGCGGGTATGGCGATCCTGTACCGCCACTATCATACGCGAGCACCCCATCGGGATGCCGGACTCGGGTTGAACGCCGAGCTCGTCATGCGGAACCTCGTGGACGATCTGTGCGACCTCGTCGTGCCGAAACTTCGCGAGCGCTCCGGATTCGGTGAGAACCGTGACGAAACGCATCGCGCCGCCGGCCGGCGATCGGACCCATTCACTCCAACCCGCCACCGGCAGACGGTCCCCCGCACGAACCATCTCGACGAATCCGGTGACCGGATCCGGATTCCCGGTTGCGCGCGGGCGGGTATCGTTCAGCACTATGACTTCGCCGCCCTGGAGAGCTGCCGGGATCCCGGCCGACGCGAATACCCACAGCAGCAGTGCCAACGTAGCTCTCACTGCAGTTGGAGAGAATGGCAGCCGCAATCCGGCGTCGATGCGCAATGGTGTGTGTCGGGGGGTCGCGTAGCTCAACGTTCGACAGTGTAGCAGAGCGCTACAACTCTGCCCACTCCGTTTTGACCACTCCGTTTTCGCACACTGCCGCGCTCCACACCTCCGATGGGGGACTGAATGTAGCGATCGATGATAGAGTAGGTGTGTTCGATTCCAAATGCCCCTTTGAAGGAGTGTTCGCTATGCCCGACAATGAGTCGCTGGTTCGCGCGGCTCAGCGACACGGCACCTTACCGCCGCGGATTCTCAACGCAATGCGCGCGATCGATCGAAGACTTTTCGTTCCCTCCGGTACGCCACCGGCGGAGATCTACGATGACCGCCCGGTCGGAATCGGTTCCGGGCAGACCACGAGTCAGCCGTCACTCGTGGTCGCGATGATCGACGCGGTCGATCCGCGTCCCGGCGATACGGTTCTGGAGATCGGTACGGGATTCGGGTATCAGACCGCACTGCTCGCGCAGCTGTGTACCCATGTGGTTTCCATCGACCGTATTGCCTCGCTATCGAAGCAGGCCGAGAAGAACCTCCGGGCCGCCGGAGTTGAAAACGCAACGCTGCTGGTTGGAAACGCGTGGGACGGCGTCGAGGGCTATGAACCGTTCGGTGCGATTATCATCTCGGCGGCTGCCGATGAGATTCCGGGGAAGCTCGTTCCGCAACTCGCCGAAGAAGGAAGGATGGTTATCCCGATCGGCCCGGGCGGGAACGAGATCGTCGAAGTGTTCGAGAAACGCTCCGGCGAGCTCAAGCGGTTGCGCAGGCTCACCGGGGCGCGCTTTGTGCCGTTGCGGCGTGATTGAGGCCGGCACCGTGAAAGGCCGCGGCAGTGGCGCCGGGCCCGGTTCGAAGATCGGCACCGGCCGACATCTTCCCATCCGCCACCCCGCTACTTCTCGCTCAGCGTATAGACACCGTCCCAGTCGCCCGGGGGCGGCTCGTTCAGGTAGCGTTCGCACCGCTTGATGTATTTCTGGGCCGGTACGTCGGTCATGCCGTCGTTGAGCAGATCGGCGAAGAGCGAGCGCGCGGCGTCGAAGCGGCGCTGCTGAAAGAGATCCACGGCTTCGGTGAACTGCTCGGCATGCTCTCGCAATCGGGTGCCGGCTGACGAGCTTTCCTCGAGTACCTCGAACAGCTGCACAGGCTCGTTGACACCGACAACGCGCACCCGATCGAACGGACGCAATAGAAACCGGTCGCCGATCTGGTTTCTCGTCTCCTCGCTGATGAGAATCCACGAACCGTACTGTTTGTTTACACCCTCGAGGCGCGCGGCGAGGTTTACCGCGTGACCCATGATCGTATAGTCCATCTGCTTCTCGGTTCCCATATTGCCGACAACCATCTCTCCGGTGTTTATGCCGATGCGGGTAAAGAGGGGGTTCGGACTCATGTTGTCGTTGAGAAACCGCTCGTTCAGCTCGGCTTCGATACGCTTCATGCGGACCGCGGAGATACAGGCGTTCGCCGCATGGTCGGGGTCGTCGACCGGAGCTCCGAAGAACGCGATTATCGCATCGCCCTCGTACTTGTCGATCGTTCCTTTCACATCGAGCACGATATTGCTCATTTCGGTGAGGTAGATGTTCAGCAGGCGTACGAGATCACCGGGTGCGAGCTGTTCGGATACCGTCGAGAAGCCGGCGATATCGGTGAACATCGCGGTCATGTACTTCTCCTGACCGCCGAGGGCGAGCATATCGGGATTGTCGATGATCTGACTTATGACGTCGGCCGAAAGATAGCGGGAGAAGGCGTTTCGCAGGAAGCTGCGCTCGCGGGCGTTGGTAATCGCCGACCAGGAGCTCGTCGCGACGAATGTCAGGAATACCGCTCCCACCGGAGCGAGCAACGGGATATAGCGACCGGTGGCAACGAACCAGAGAACTCCGGCTGCCGCGACGAACGCGGTGGCGACCGCACCGAAGAGCAGGCTCTTGCCCGCATCCAGGTTGCGAATGAAGAAGCCGAGCAGGATCGCGAAGAGCGCAGCGAGTGCAATGGAGAGCCAGGTAGACTCTACGGTCAGGAAGTCGCGCTGAAACACGGTGTTCGCAACCGCCGCATGCGTGCCGACGTTGAAGTACAGCCCTTCGAACGGATTCACACCGACGTCGACCGTGCCGATACCGGTCTGTCCGATTATGACGAACGCATTCGCGAGATCGTCGGTGAGCGAGTCGAAGAGCTCGCTGCGGCGCTCGACAAGTCCGCGTGTCGCCGCAAAGATCTCTTCGATATCGGAGAGAATTCCTTCGAGCTCGGCGATCTGCTCCTCGTCGTCGGGGTCGACCTGCGCCATCGCCGCGGTTACCTGGTCGATGAGATCTTCCTCGGCCGGTCCCTGGAGAAAACGCTCGAGCTCGTCGTAGTACTGCTCGCGCATCGCCTCGTACTGATCGGCCTCCCCGGGCGAGCGTTCGCCGGCGAGCAGCTCGCGATACAGGTCATCGATCTGCTGCTGCATCATGTGCAACGGGACGTCGTGCTGGTCGAGAAAACCTGCGCTGTCCATGAGCGCTATGTTGCCGGCGATACCCTCCTCGGCGTTCTGCAAATCGAGAATCCGGGTATAGCTGACGTGGCGAAAGCTCTCGTCGAAGGTCTTCGGCGGCCAGTTGATCATCATATGCCCGTCGTGTGTGAGGGGAATCGTGACGTCGCGCGCTTCGTCCTCCCCCGGATAGCGGGCATTTCGCAGGATCATCCGCCGGCCGTCGAACTCGATCTCCGGCGAACCGATAAGGTCGAATAGCGGGGTGAGCGCAAGCTGTCCGAAAAGCACGCCGTTATACTCGGCGAGGGGGTTTATGCGGCGACGAACGCCGTCCGGATCGACGGTGATGTTCGTAAAACCGAGCCCTTGTGCCTGCCGGGCGATCGGCTCGATCGTCGGCTGAATTGTGCCGAACGAGGTTATCGGATGATCGTGCGATGCCTCGCGATGTGCGAAGCGATCGGAGACCCATTGCAGATACTCTTCTTCGACGTCGATCAGGTGCCGTTCGCCGGGCAGCATGGAAATGGTAAACCACGCACTGTCGAAGATCTCGGCGGCACGGGCGAGGTATTCGTCGTTGTCGCGGGCGACGTCGGCGACACGGTCGAGCAGGGTATCTCGAGCGTCGGCTTCGAGAGCGCGAAAATCGTCTATCAGATCGCCGGCGGCCTCCGGCGGGAGCTGTCCCTCGGCGACCGCCTGAAAGAGCTGCCGGGCGTTACCGCCGACCTGTTCGATCGCCGCCTCCACGTCGAGCGGCAACTCCTCCTGGAGCAGGCGCCGATCGACACCGGCCGGACTCTCGTCCAGGTACTCGATATCGAAAACGGCCCGGTCGGCTTCCACCTCGCGCAGCAGCATGAGCCCGTCACCGAGTATGTGCCGGCTCCACGGCCACATGCCGACCGAATCGATCGATGCATCGTCGATTTCCAGAATGACGAAGCGCTCGTCTTCCTCGACCGCCGGGCGCACGCGCAGCAGCAGATCGTATATGCCGGCGTCGATTCCCCAGTACACTTCCGAGAAGCTCAGCAGTGCGAGAACGACGACGATAACAGCCGGAATGATAATCGGCCACACCAGATTGCTTTTCATAGAAATAACTCCGCACGCAATCCTACCCCGCGTCACCGACTCTGTCACGGCACGGGGGATAATTTTTCGCCGCCGATTCGGCCGGACGGCGAGTGGCCGGACGGCGAGTGACCGGTCGACGGCCGGATGACATAGAGCACTTCGCCTCGAACGAGGGCGTACCGGTTGCGCAATGCCCCGCCGAAACGCCGCCCGCCGCGCCACCAGCGAAACCGCTCCACGGTGAACCCGGCGCTTGCGAGGCGCTGCGCGTAATCGGCACCGTAGAGTCGCACCCGCAGCGCCGAACCGAACGCCTTGGAGCGTTCGGTATCGGTCGTGAGCTGTGCATCCTCGTGCGTCGCCGGTAGCGTCGAAGAGACCGCGCTCTGCACGAGCGCGAGGCCGTCCGTTTTCAGCACCCTGCGAATCGAGCGGAGCGCAGCAGCCTCGTCGCGAACCCGGTCGAGGATGTCGTTGCACAGCACGATGTCTACCGATCGATCGTCGACCTCGAGCGATGGGAGCTGTGAAGACGGTTCGCTCCGCACGCTCACCCGCGAAACACGCTGTAGCGTTTCGTAGAGCCGCGGTTCCGGCTCGATGTGCAGAATGGTCAGCGGCGGAGCGGTCGGCTCGAAGGCTCTTGTGCGATGCAGTAGATAGAGATAGATGAGCCGCTCGTCGTCGGTTGCTCCACAGGTCGGACAGGGGTTGAGCGGAATGCGGCCGGGGCTGAATACTTTCATATCGCGCAGCCGGCGCGGGAGGCCCGAGCGGTCGCCGGCGGGATAACACCGCCCGTTGCAGATCGGACAGATTGTTTGCGCGCCCGGCAGCAGTTCCGTCAGCATGAGCGTAGGCATCGAAGCTCCGTTACAACCGCGAGTAAAGCCGTTCGCAGACCCGCAGATTCTCTTTCGCCATTTCTACCGTCTCCCGCGATGTCTCCGGCCGTCGCCGCATGAGATCGTCGAGAAAGCGCTCGACATCGTTCGAGCGCCCGATTCCGCCCGGGGCCGCGGCGTCGCAGAGAATGCGAAGAAAGTGGAAGGGATGGATAGTTTCGAGAGTGTCGATAGCGCGTTGAAACCACGGCCAGAGCGCCGCCCGAGCCGCCTTGTTCGCCGCGGCGGCCGCAACCGGGAGGATCCGGTTTCGCGCCGGCAGGCGGTCGGCTACGTAGTCGAGCATCCGTTCTACGCTTTGCTCCTCCCGGAAAGATCCCAGCGCGATCGCGATCGACTGTTTTTCGACCTCTTCGACCTCCGCGGATTCCAGACGTTCGCAAAGGGTTTCGAAGCTCGCAGGGCGGCAGGCGGCGGCGACCCGATACGCGACCGGGCGCAAATCGGTCGG
>SLAN01000111.1 GCA_007126865.1 Spirochaetales bacterium
AAGCCCCACGCCCCGTCGATCACGCTGCCCGACGCATCGAGCACCTGCATGAAGTTCATGATCGCGTTGTGCTGGGATTCAAATGTGACATCGATCTCGCCATCCGATCCCGCCACGAACTCGAAATAATCCGGCGCGTCCGTGTCGTGCAGGGTCAGGCCCGACGCCGACCATTCGCCGAGCGTGCCCAGGTGTGCCGCCTCTTCCAGGCTGCTGTTGGATTCGTACTCATCCAGCGGCACGGCCTGAATGTCCAGGTTGTATTCCGCGTTCTGCGTACCGTTCAAACCGCGCACCACCACGTAATACGGCACCGTGCCGCTGACCTCGTGGCTGAATGTGGTAGAAGACTCCTGGGATATCTCCGACGCCTGCTCGGAGAAGTTGATGTACATCGCCACTTCGGTGTTGCCGATGTTGTGCTCGGATTCAAGCGTCACGTGAACCATTGAAGCGCCGTCCACGCTGAACTGGAACCAATCCTCGTTGCCAGGCTCGTGGATGGACAAGCCGGTGTCCGACCAATGGCCCAAGGTGCCAAGCTGATAGGCTTCGTTGCGGTTGGTGTTGGGCTCGTAGATGTCGGCATCGATCGGCGGCGCGTCGATCGTCAACGCGTAAGGCAGCCGATTGCCAAGCATGTTCCGCGCCTGCACGTAGTACGACTCACCCTTGGTCAACGTCGCTTCGAGCGTTTTGATCTCGTCCATCACCTGCTCTTGCTGCGGGTGTGCCGTGATCAACTGGCGGTCCCCGTCGTACAGCCACAGCCCGTTGCTGGGCGCGTATTCCTCGGCCTCGAACGTCACCGTCAGCGCACCGTCATTCGCCGCGGTGAATTTGAAATAGTCAGAGTTGAATTCCTCGTGAATCGTCAGATGCTCATCCGACCAGTACGTGATCGTGCCCAGGTCGTAGGCGTCGTCGAAGCTGGCGTTGGGCTCGTAGGCATCCGGCGCCAGCGGGCCCGCCACCGTGAGGTTGTAGTCGGGATTCACCGTGTCCCCCACCGCCCAGACGCGCACGAAATACGTCTCGCCTGCCTCCGCGTCCATCTCCGCGATGCGCAGCGGCGCCGTCTCGTGCATCGAGCCCTGCTCCTGCACCACGGGCACGTCACCAAACACCTGCCCGACCTGCACCACCATGTCGTCGAGGTTGTGCCACGATTCCAGCGTCACCTCCAGCGGCCCGTCCTCCGCCACATCGAACACAAACCAGTCCTCATTGCCCGGCTCGTGCAGCGTCAGCCCCGTGGCCGACCAGTGCCCGAGCGTGCCCAGGTCCGCCGCCTCCTCGAAGTTGCCGTTGGATTCGTAAGGGTCAAGCGGAATGGTGGGCGCGGCGATCTCCAACTCATCGGAAAGATCGTCTTCCAGGTCGATCCAGTCGGAGCCGGCGTGGAGCATATCACGGAGCACCGTGCACCGCTCGCGCTCATCGCCGCTCCAGGCGCCTCCCTCGGAGGGTCTCCGACACGTTACGATCCGTTGAACGCCGGGCAGCATCTGTGCCAGCCGGGCCGGATCGCTGCGTACCGCACCGAGCGCTGCGGCGGAGAGGAGATCGAGCCGGAGCTCCACCAGATCGATGCAGTCGCGATAACGGCGAGCATACTCCTGGTTTTCTTCAATGGTCTCGCCGGTCAAACAGAGACAGATCAACAGCTCTCACTCCCGAAACGTTCGTCGCTAATAGTCGGCTCGATAGATGTATGTGTCAACAAGGCGGTCGTTCTCGAAGAAGGTACGCACTCGAACCGGAAATCCGCGGTCCTCGAGGTCGAAGACGGCGCTTTCGCCGTTCTCGTAGACCGCAGGTCCCAGCTCGTACAGAACGTCGCGCCTCGAGCTGTTCGGCGGTAACCCGAGCACATACTCCTCGCTACGCTCGTCGTACCGCACCTGCCAGACCCGGTTGTCGTGAAAATAGATGTAACGGAAATCGTGATAGAAGAAGACTACGGAAGCAAGCTCAACCGTTTCCGAGCGTGCGACATAGACACGATCGGGTCCCCCGAGCTCCTCGATTACCTCGGCCGGTTCGAGGCCTAACAGAGATACATCGGGGTACAGGGACGTGCCGATCGCGAGCGCTGCGATCGCAGCGAGCATCAGAACCCGTACTGCATTGCTCATTGGTTCTTCTCGACTCCGACTTGACCGTCCGTACTCCCGGTTGATTCGGCGACACCGGACTGGAGATGGTTCGTTCTCAACAAGCGTTCGAGAGCTTCTCCCCCGATCGGCTTGGAGAAATAGAAGCCCTGCATCAGGTCGCATCCGAAATCGCGCAGTATATCGACCTGACATTGGTGTTCGGTACCTTCGGCGAGTGCCTCGAGGCCGAGATTGCGACTCATCGATATGATCGCTTTCACGATCTGGCGGTCACTTTCGTCATCACAGATACCATCGACGAAGCTCTTATCGATCTTCAGAATATCCACGGGGAAATTCCTCAGATATGCCAGCGAGCTGTACCCGGTGCCGAAGTCATCGATCAACAGCGATATACCGAGATTCCGTAACGCGCGCATGTTGTGAATAGCAAGCTCGGGATCCGCCATGATCAGACTCTCGGTCAGCTCGATTTTCAGTGCCTCCGGAGCGAGTCCGGTAGCCGCGAGCACCCCCTTTATACGCGATGCGAGATCGCGCTGTTTGAACTGCAGCGGCGAGATGTTTACCGAAAGGCGGAAATCGTCGTGACCGGCACTCCTCCAGGTCGACAGCTGCAGACACGCCTGGAACATCATCCACTGTCCGACAACCCGTATATCGCCGTTCTCCTCGGCAATCGGTACAAAACGACTCGGAGATATCGTGCCGAGCTCTCTCGTGCGGAGCCGCAGTAACGCCTCCGCACCTACTACCCGGGAATCCCTGTCGACAATCGGCTGATACTCGATGAAGAAGCCTCGGAAGCCGTTCTGCATGGACCGACCGATTGCACGCTCGATCTGCCGGCGCTCACGCACGAGACTCCCCATTGCCGAGGAGTAGGTTACCGCCGTTTCGCCGGTTTCCTCGGCACGGTCGACTGCGATAAAAGCTGCCTCCAGAAGCTGGTCGAGCGACTTGCCGTCGCGTGGATAGAGGCTGAGACCGACGGTACAGCCGAACACAATGTCCTCCGCCGGCGGATCATGTGCCATGGCTACCCGCGCGTTCACCTGCCGTCCGACTTCCAGCGCTTCGGCTTCGGAACGAACTCCTTGACGAAAAAAGAGGAACTCATCGAATCGATCGGATTGAAAGAGATCGTCACCGATAACCGCCCGAATTCTCAGCGTGGACTTGAAAAGCAGCGCGTTGCTCCGGTCTCTGCTAATGCGGATATGTCGATACTGGCTGTCCAGACGAATAACACCGATAACGGTGAAGCCGGATCCATTCTGTGTACTCGATTGCAGCAGGGCGCTGAGAGCGCGGACGAAACGGCGCCGAATCGGTAAACCGGTCTGGGGATCGAGGCTCATCAGTTCCTCGAACTCCTCCAACCGGGTTTCGAGCTTGGTGCACTTGTCCCGGAGCTCGCGGTTTTCGCGTGTCACCCCTTCGAGCTGCGAACGCAGACGTGCGACTTCGGTTTCAGAGTCTGAGCGGTTCTGGAAATCCACAAACTACCACTTCCGACGGCCGTTTTTGATGTAGCCACTATACAGGCTGTGACTGCAGTACACAACGAGCTGCGTGAGCTACACCTCTTCGCTGCGAACGCTCAAGCCGGTGAACTCACTCATCTGTTCGGCAACTACCCATAGTTCCGCCAGATCGGTGGATTCCTCTATCAGTTCCGGACGCGTCTGCTCCGATTCGAGGTAGAGTCTGCCGAGCTCCCTGCGTCGCATACCGAGTCCGCCGCGTCCGAATCCAACCAGGTTCGGTTTCTGGTTCGCCGGCGAAGTGCGCGTGCCTCGAAAGAGCACTATGCGACGAACGAGCATACCGGTTAGATCGGGGAACCGGTGATCTCGTCGCGAAAGGACCACGCCGAAGAGCCGCTTGACCCGGGTAACGACACCGGCATGCCGGTCGAGCACCGTCTGCACGTTCCAGCCCGCGGCGCCGAGCGCAATGGCAACAACGACGAGGTAGAATACCGTACCGGGGTGCAAACCGGCAGCGAATAACGGTTCCACACCACCACTGAATAGACCGGCGAGGAGCACCCCGGAAATGACGGCATAGAATGCACGTCGGAGCGGACTTATCTGAATACGCAAGCAATCCGGAGAAACTCGATTGACAGACAAACGTGAACGAACCGAAGTCATACTTCGTACCCCCTAGTCGTTCGGCGGGTTATGACACGCGATCCGGTGCCCATCCCGGTCGCGACCGAGCTCGGGGAGTATTTTATCACATGGATCGATCCTGTGTGGACAGCGAGGATGGAACGAGCAGCCGGGAGGAGGATTAATCGGACTCGGCACGTCACCTTCGAGTATCTGCCCCTCGACCCGGATATCCGGATCGGCGACCGGAATCGAGCTGAGCAGGCTGATCGTATACGGATGTCGCGGAGACTGGTACAGCTGTCGGGAGTCGGCGAGCTCCACCACCTTGCCGAGATACATTACCGCCACTCGATCGGAGACGTACTGAACAACACTCAGGTCATGCGCTATGAATAGGTACGCCAGGTCGAAATCGTCCTGGAGCGAAATCAGAAGATTGAGCACCTGTGCCTGGACGGATACGTCGAGTGCGCTTACCGGCTCGTCGCACACGATCAGCTTCGGCGTGAGAGCAAGCGCGCGCGCAATTCCTATGCGCTGCCTCTGTCCGCCGGAGAACTCGTGCGGATAGCGATTCGCCGCATTCTTCGGCAATCCGACTTTGTCCAGCAGCTCATTTACCCACCGATCGAGCGTTCTGCCACGGTGGGTTCCGAACGTATACGGCCCCTCACCGATCAGGTCCTTGACGACCATCTGCGGGTTCAAACTCGCCCACGGGTCCTGAAACACCATCTGGATCTCTTTCCGCGCCCGCTGCATGCGCGCGGCGGGCATACTCAGAAGATCGTATTCGGCCGCCTTCCGATCCGCCACCGCCTTTATCGTGCGTATCTTCTGTTTGAGCTCACGGATCTTGCGGGACTGTCCGCGGGCACTGCCGTTCTCGAAAACGCTCTGCAGTTCGGCCTCGATCTCCTCGCGCTCGGCATCGCGTGCCTCTACTTCGGCGACTACGTCCGGATCAGCTTCCAGCCAGATGCGGCCGCTGTCCGGCTGGTAGAGACGAAGCAAACAGCGGCCGACGGTCGTCTTTCCGCACCCCGATTCGCCGACGAGCCCGAGGGTCTCTCCCTTGCGAATCTGGAGGTTCACCCCGTCGACCGCCTTGAGCGGAATCGACTTGGTCGAGAAGACATTTGCCTTGACCGGAAACGTTTTCCGCAGCTTCCTGATATCGAGCAGACTCTTGTCAGTCACGTTTAACTCACCCCGTCCCGTTTATTCTCCTTGCGCTCTGCCCGGGCTCGCTTCGCCTCTCGCTTCTTGCGATCGTGCTCCTGAAGCTTCGCAATACGGCGTCCGGCAGCGCCGAGATTACGCACCTTTCGTTCCCGGACCACCTCGTGATGCAGATAGCAGCGCACGTTGTGGCCGGGCGCGACTTCGACCATTTCCGGTTCGGCTTCCCAACATCGCTTCATGGCGTGCGGACAACGCGGAGCGAATCGGCATCCACGGGGGAAGCGACGCGCATCCGGCAATGTACCGGGAATCGCCTGAAGCAGTCGCCTCGTACCGTCCTCGTTCAGTTTCCCCACGCCGAGGACCGGCACCGAACCAAGCAGGCCTTGTGTGTACGGGTGCAGAGGATTCTTGAAAAGCTCCTTAACCGGAGCGTCCTCGACGGCAACGCCGGCATACATGACCATGACACGGTCCGTGAACCCGGCGATCACCGCGAGATCGTGTGTAATGAAGGCGATACTCGTGTCCTTCGCCTCCTTGAGCTCACCCATCAACCGCAGGATCTGCGCCTGAATCGTAACATCGAGTGCCGTAGTCGGCTCATCGGCGATCATGACCGACGGCTCGCACGCCATCGCGATAGCGATCATGGCGCGTTGCCGCAGGCCGCCGGAGAGCTGGAAGGGATATTCGTGGACGCGTTCATCCGGATCGGACATACCAACCATTTTGAGCAAACGTGCCGCTTCGCGAAGCGCCTCTCGTTTCTCGATATCACGGTGGAGGCGCAGGACCTCCGATATCTGAAACCCGATCGTGTACACCGGATTGAGGCTCGTCATCGGCTCCTGAAAGATCATCGATATTTCATTGCCGCGATAGCGACGCATCTTCTCTTCGGACAGCTTGACCAGATCGGTGCCCTTCAGGTTCACCTCTCCGTGGACTATCTTCCCCGGCGGGTCGGGGATAAGTCGCATAAGCGACATCGAGGTCATTGATTTTCCGCAGCCGGATTCGCCCACAATGCCGAGCGTTTCTCCCTTCGCGAGCGTGAAATCGACGCCGTCAACGGCCCGAATGATGTAGTCGTGCATGAAGAAGTATGTAGCGAGGTCGTTGACTTCAAGGACATTTTCCATACGTTGAGCGCTCCTATGGGCAAATCTGAGACTCTCCGCACTCGTGCTCAGTCGCCCCGAGAGTGTGCCGAACTCCTGACCTCAGTGTTTACTGCGCGGGTCTACGGCGTCACGCACACCGTCGCCGAAGAACTGCCATGCCAATATGGCCAGGAAGATGAGGAACCCCGGCCACAGAATCCACGGGAAGTCGCGGACTACCCGGTAGTTTCGTGCGACACTCAGCATATTTCCCCAGCTCGCCTGGGGTTCGGTGATTCCGAGCCCGAGCAGACTCAGCGCCGCCTCACCGAGGATGAACGACGGAATGAGCAGCGTGACCTGGACAATCGAATACGAGAACGTATTCGGCAGCACGTGTTTGCGAATGATCTGCCAATGACTCAAGCCGATCGTACGGGCACTCATAACGTAATCCTGCGAGCGGATTGCGAGGACCAGGCCGCGAATTATTCTCGCGAAACTCGCCCATGCAACCAGGGAGGTAATTGCGACGATCAGCATATAGATCTGCACCGAATCGAGTCCGGGCGGAAACGCCGCTCGCAGCGAGAGCAGCAGATAGAGTGCGGGAATAGCGATAATGACCTCACAAAGCCGCATGATAACGTTGTCGGTCTTTCCTCCGGCATATCCCGCGATTCCACCGAAAAAGAGTCCGAGCGCGAAAGTGAGCCCTGCGCCGATTAATCCGACTGTCATAGACACTCGTCCGCCGTGCAACAGCCGCGAGAACAGGTCGCGCCCGTTGCGATCGGCGCCGAACCAGAAAAAGCCGCTGGTGCGTGAGGTGAACAGACGAGTTCGTGCCTCGAACAGGCCGAGGAAGCTGTATGGAGTCCCCTGTTCGAAAAGACGAATGAAGTTCTTGTTGCCCTTCGCTAAGTGCAGCTTCCGCTCGAGCTCTCGCCCGTCGATCTCAACGGTGTCGATAACGAACGTTTCCACCACGTCCTGCTCGGGATTCGCTTCGAGCGCCCTGATCCGCTCTCGTAACCGGTCGATCGCTTCATGATCGTCAGGAAGGCGGAACTGCCGCGCCACGTTGGAGACGATCTCGTCCTCACGTACCTGCGGGTCGCTGCCGATAGCCGCCCAGTTGTACTGTCTGCGCCCCGGCTGCAGCGGAACGGTAACCGCTCGAATGCTGTGCTGCGGAATTACACGATACTGCCGGCGGGCGACATCGGTCTGCATATACTCATACGAGAACGGTCGGAACTCCCGGGATCCGTCCTCGTGGAAATAGAACCAGTTTATGCTGCTCGGTGGATGGAAGGGCTTGCGGCTGTTTGCCCATACCATATCGTACGGACTCAGGAAGTCGGCGAACAGAACAACGAAGTACAGAAAGAGAAGAATTGCCAGCCCGAGCCGGCCGAGCGTATGCTTCCGGAACCGGCGCACATATATCGTCCAGATCGACTCGCCATGGTCGTATCCCTGGATGTCCCACTGCTCGTCTGATACGGTCAGCGCTTCGAGGTCGGTCTCAGGATCGCTCGACGCTCCGAAGGGAACGCCGCCGGTGTTCGTGTTATCGTTCGTGTTATCCGACATCAACCTACCCTCACTCTCGGGTCAACAAGTGCAAGTGCAATATCGGCGAGAAGGTTTCCGATGACCAGCAGTCCGACGCCATAGATCAGACTGCCCACCACAAGATACAGATCCTGGC
This sequence comes from Spirochaetales bacterium, assembly GCA_007126865.1. Lineage (GTDB taxonomy): Bacteria > Spirochaetota > Spirochaetia > DSM-27196 > SKKC01 > SLAN01. The sequence goes on from SLAN01000111.1 coordinate 8,252, forward strand.
TGAGCAGCGCCTCCAGCAGCACGCTCCCGAGCCCGGGCCACGCCACAACGATTTCCACGAGCGCTGCGCCGCTCATGACGTTCCCGAGCTGAAAACCGAGGATCGTGATCATGGGGTTAATGGCATTCCGCAGGGCGTGCATATAGACGACCTTGTTCTCGGTCTGCCCCTTCGCACGCGCGGTTACGATGTACTGCTCGTTCATGATCTTGAGCATTTCGCCGCGCATAACCCTCGTCAGCGTGGCCATGATGCTCGTGCCGATGACCACAACGGGAATAATCATATGTCGCGCAATATCGAAGAATTGCTGGGTAGCCGTCATGTGGCGGAACCCGCTGGAGGTCATTCCGCCGAGCGGCAGCCAGTTCCCGGTCGATGAGACGAGATAGAGCAGGAGAAAGGCGAGAAAGAAGTTCGGAATCGCCAGCCCGACGAACGCAAAAATCGATACGAACTGATCCTTTACGTTGTACTGATTCGTTGCTGCGAACACTCCGGCGGGAATGCTCAGAATCCACGCGAATGCGAGCGAGGTGAGCGAAAGTAAGATCGTATTCGCTGCTCGCTGGCTGACAACGGCAAACACCGGGGCTCGATAGGTGCGAGAGAAGCCGAACTCACCCTGAACGGCGTTTATCACGTACTGGTAGAACTGCATGTACCACGGCTGGTCGAGCCGAAACTGCTCGCGAAAGCGATCGAGCTGCTCGGGGCGAATGTTGTCGCTGAGCTCCATCTGGGTGAACATGTCGCCCGGTGCGAGTTGAATGAGCGCAAACCCGATCGCGAGCACCGCGAGCAGAACCGGAATCGCCTGGACCAGGCGCCGGATGATGTACATGAGCATCGACGGGCTGATCCACAGCAGCCGCACCATCCACATGAGCGCCTCGACCACGACGATGGAAAAGAACACTCCCGAGCCGCGCGACACGAGCACGACGATCAGCACAAGGTCGACAGGTAGGGTAAAACGCCAGTTGAACTGCTTCAGAGGATTCATCGATGTGACCTTCCAATCGCGTTAACGCTCCCACACGGCG
>SLAN01000083.1 GCA_007126865.1 Spirochaetales bacterium
CGGCCGGCCGTAGTTCGCCCCGGCTGCCGCACCGCCGACGAACGGGTTGTCCCCGGGGATGCTCCCGTCGTAGTGCAGGCGGATCGTCTTGCCGTGGTAGCTCTGCAAATCCTGGGAAGGATGGTTTTCCTGGAGATGGTGCGGCGCCTGCCGGTCTCCGGAGGTTACATAGAGATATCCGTCGACGTCGAACACCATGCGCCCGCCGTAGTGGTTTCCGCGATCGTACGGCGTTGCGACGAACAGCTCCTCGAAACCGTTCAGTGCGCCGGCTTCGCTGTTCAGCCGGCCCCGGCTCCCGTGCTGCCGGCCGCGGCGCCGGCGCGATCAGCCGATATGCACCGAGAACGCGATCAGCCACTGCGCGGCGTAGTACGTCGACATGACGATCGCCGGTGAGTATCGAAACGGTGCACGAAACTGCTCGACGGCGAGCACCGAATCGGAGACGAGGAAGAGGATACCACCGGCGAACGCGGCGAGTGTCCGCGGCTCGGGCAGCGATAGAAACTGCTCGGATGCAGCCCAGATCATCACCACCAACACCGCCGTGTACGCGGAGGCGGGGAGACGATAGGCGTCCATGTCGTTCCATAGAAACCACATGAGCGCGATCCCGTACAGCGCGCCCACCGGGAGGACGGCGAATTGAACCGGCGCGCCGGACTCCGAGAGAAAGGCGGCGATGTACGCGATATGAGCGAGGAAGAAGGCGAGCATGCCGGCGAGCAGGCGCCGGTCGGCGCGCACGAGAAAGATATCACCGGCAAGCGACAGCACGAGCCCGGCAGCCACCAGCGTCCGGTATACCGGTGACACGGCGGCGGTCGGCCAGAGTGCGAATACGAGGATCACCGTCGTGCCGAGCGCTTTGGTCGCGTAGGTACCGGCGATTGAGCGGTCGCGGGAAGTCCACCATATGTGGAGCACGGCACAGAGAACCACAATCAGGGCGAAAACAATCGAGGTCATACGGATAGTCATTGTGCCACGGGATTGTACGTGCTTCGAGTGCACGGAGCACGCGGCGTGAGTCGTGGGATTGCGGCGCGGGCCGTGCGCTCTCGGCGCCGGCGGCGAGGTCATGGCGCGAGTCGTGGGATTGCGGCGCGGGCCGTGCGCTCTCGGCGCCGGCGGCGAGGTCATGGCGCGAATCGCGACGTCGCGGCGCGCCGAGCGCTTCTCAAATCCGGCGCTTCTGTGCCTATACTTGCAGCTATGCCCAATGCCGTTGTCGCTCAATCCGGCGGACCGTCGCCGGTCATCAACGCCTCTCTGCAGGGAGTTATCGACGCCCGGGACAGCTTTCCCGGCCGCATCGACACGCTCTACGCAGCGAATCACGGTGTGGAGGGAATCCTCACCGAGGAGCTGATCGATCTCGATCGCGTGCCGGCCGAGGAGAAGCAGCGGTTGCGCCAGACGCCGTCGGCCGGCGCGATCGGTACCTGCCGCTACAAGCTGGGGGAGAATCAGGAGGAAGACTTCCACCGTATTGTCGATGTCTTCGCCGCGCACGACATCCGCTACTTCTTCTACATCGGCGGCAACGATTCCATGGACACCGCCGAGAAGGTAGCCGCTCTCGCCGCCGAGCGCGGGGTGGAGACGATCGTCACCGGCGTGCCGAAGACGATCGACAACGATCTCGGCGACGGTGAGTTCCGGCTGATCGATCACACCCCCGGCTACGGCAGCGCTGCACGCTACTGGGCGTACATCACCCAGATTCTCGACGAGGAGAATCGCGGCATGCACACCTCCGAGGCGGTGAGCGTTATCCAGGCGATGGGACGGAACGCCGGTTTCATCCCGGCGGCCGCGCGGCTCGCCGACCCGCAGCGCACCATCCCGCTGCAGCTCTATCTGGCCGAGAGCAATCACACCCTCGAGAGCCTGACCGATAACGTCGCCGACGGGCTGCGCCGGGACGGGCGCTGCATCGTCGTGGTCAGCGAAGGGTTCGATGTGGGCACTCTCGGGGAGGCGCACGACCGGTTCGGCCACATCGAGTACGGGGCGAGTCGGACGACCGTGGCCCAGGTCATCATCAACCATCTCAATGAAGTAGGGCTTCCGGTGAACGGCAGCGCCACCGCGCAGGTGCCCGGTGTGCTGCAGCGTTCGACGTCGATCTTCGCTTCGACGGTCGATATCGAGGAGGCGTACCAGGTCGGGCGCAAGGCGATGGAGATCGCGATGGCGGGGGAGAGCGGCTATATGGCTACAATCCTGCGCCGTGACCGGGAAGCCGGATACGAGGTGTACTACGATAAGGTGCCGCTCGGCGAGGTGGCTCGCAGCGCGCGGGTGCTGCCGGCATCGTGGATCAGCGAGGACGGGCTCGACGTGACCGACGATTTCGTGCGCTACGCCCGGCCGCTCATCGGCGACGGTTGGCCGGGGACGCCGCTGCTCGACGGCGTGCAGCGCTTCGCCCGGATCGAGCCGGTTACCGTAGAGAAACGGCTTTCGGAGTACGTGCCGCAGTTGTTGAGACGGTGAATTGCGCGGCGGCGCGTTCATCCCCACGGAGATCGTCCCCACGGAGATCATCTCCACGCAGAACAGGAACGTGCTATGCCGAAGATTTCGCTGATCGGCGCCGGTAGCGCCGTCTTCTCGGTCAACTTCATCAAGGATATCTGTCTCATGCCCGGTTTGCGGGAGAGCAGCATCTGGCTGATGGATATTGACGCCGAACGGCTCGAGGGAGTCTACACCCTGTGCGATCGGTTTGCCCGCGAGTTAGGAGCGACGTTACGGATAGAGAAAACGACCGACCGCGGCGCGGCGCTGGCCGGCGCGGATATCGTGATAAACACCGCGCTCGCCGCGGGGCATTCGCGATTGCGGGACGGGTGGGCGATTGCCGGGAAGCACGGGTATCGCTTCGGCGGTAGTCTTCACATCGTCCATGACGAGGCGTTCTGGATCAACTTCTACCAGCTCCGATTGATCGAATCGATCCAGCGCGACATCCTCGAGCGCTGCCCCGATGCGTGGCACGTCCTTGTTGCGAACCCGGTCCAGGCGGCGGTCACGTACCTGACGCGGAAGTATCCCGGCGTGAGACTCGTCGGAATGTGCCACGGTTTCAGCGGCGTGTACCATCTGGCGCACGTACTCGGTCTCGAGGCGGAGCACCTTACTTTCGAGCTCCCCGGGGTGAATCACTTCCTGTGGCTCACGAAGTTCGACTATAAGGGAGAGGATGCATTCCCGCTCATCGATCGATGGATAGCAGAGGATGCCCCGGCATACTGGCAAACGTGCGGTTCGAGCGATCACCTCGGACCGAAGTCCGCCGACCTTTACCGGCGCTTCGGAGCATTCCCGATCGGAGATACGTGCACACCCGGCGGCGGGTCGTGGGGCTTCTGGTACCATGACTCACCCGAGACCGAACGGAGATGGCAGGAAGACCCGGCAGCGTGGTATGCGGATCACTTCTCTTCCGGAGAGAGCACGATCGCGCGCCTGAGGACGTTGCGAGAGGATCGGTCGCAACGGGTATCCGACGTTTTCGAGGCAACGCCTTCTGACGAAATGACGATCCCTTTGGTGGACAGCCTGGTGAACGGGACCGAACGCGAAATCATCGTCAACATTCCAAACGCAGGCTCTCTGGTACCGGGTGTTCCCACCGATTACCAGGTAGAGGTGCCCGCCCGGATCGACCGCCGCGGCATCGAGGGAATCGTCACCGGCGGCTTGCCCGCTCCTATTACCGCATATCTGCTCCGCGACCGGGTCGCGAGCGTCGAGATGGAACTCGCGGCATTTGAGTCAGGCTCGAAGGAGGCGTTGCTTCAACTGATTATGATGGATCCCTGGACGCGGTCGGAGGCTCAGGCGGTGCGGTTTCTGCGCGAAATACTCTCGACCCCCTGCCACAGCGAGATGGCGGAGCACTATCGGTGAACCGTGCCGGGATTACGCTGCGTCGGCGCTTGCTACGCCGACGTACGCCGCCCGCCGAAACCGTACGTCCAGCGGCTGTTCTGATACTGAGCTTCGCGTTTCACAGAGTCGATCAGTCGATCGATGCGTTCGCGGCGGGCCGCGTCATTCCGCGCCTTCGCTATCCACTGAAGGTTCCGCTTCTGCTCGGTGACCGGCCGGCGCTCGAACATCTGCCGCACTCCGGCCTCTTGCAGACGTTGGCGCACGTCATGGGGAATGGTGACGTTGGAACGACCGAAAAACTGAAAAATCCGCATACAGCCTGCTCCTGCATCGAACTGGTATGATCTCTCTTATCGGCAAGAGTAGCACACTTCACCACGATTTCCAAGGTATTTCTAAGTAAATAGCTATAATATAGATATTTATATCGTACTCGAAACATTTCTACTCCGATAATTCAGCCCCGAACGATCGCCTCGGTCTGAACGACGGCCGGACGGTTCGACCTGCGGCCGCAAGACACGTACTATGTCGGCATGGACGACATAGTGACGGTAGACGAGAGGTTTCGTTCGCTTGCGCTTCCGAACGCGTGGCTGGAGAAGTTGTGCGGTGGAATGATGTGGACCGAAGGTCCCGTCTATTTCGCCGATCTCGACCTCCTTCTCTGGAGCGATATTCCGGCGAATCGCATAATGCGGCTCGCCGGTGACTCGGTGACCGTGTTCCGCTCGCCGGCGAACTTCAGCAACGGGAATACGCGTGATTTCGAGGGGCGCCTGGTGAGCTGTGAACACGGGACGAGGCGCGTAACCCGGACCGAGATCGACGGTACGATCACCGTGATCGCCGACAGCTATCGGGGACGGCGCCTGAACTCGCCGAATGATGTTGTAGTCAAATCCGACGGGAGCGTGTGGTTTACCGATCCCGATTACGGGATTCTGAGCGACTATGAAGGTTTCCGTGCCGAGCGGGAGCAGGACGGCTGTCATGTCTACCGGGTCGATCCGATATCAGGCACGGTCGAGATAGCAGCGGACGATTTCGCCCGGCCGAACGGGCTCTGTTTCTCGCCCGATGAGTCGGTGCTGTACGTCTCGGATACCTCCGCCTCGCACGACCGGACCGGGAATCACCATATTCGGGCGTTCGATGTCGATGCCGGCGGACGGTTGCACAGATCCCGCGTCTTCACCGAGGTCGAACCGGGGCTTCCCGACGGATTTCGAGCCGATGAAAACGGAAATATATGGACCAGCTGTGGGGAGGGCGTCCACTGCTATTCTCCCGGCGGGGAGCTTCTCGGAAAGGTGCTTATCCCCGAAGTCGTCTCGAACCTCACGTTCGGAGGACCACGGCGAAACCGGCTCTTCATTACCGCCTCGACGTCGCTCTATTCATTATATGTCGCCGTTCGCGGCGCGGCTCAATAAGATTTCAACTGAATTGATTGGATTACCGATGGTTGGGGGTCGAAAGACTTGAACCGAAAATGAAATCACAGTATGCTTCCGTCCATATCTTACAAGTTCACACGAAGGAGGACTCTGTGAATCGAATTGTCGTAGCTACGCTACTTGTGTTTCTCCTGCCTGTTGCGGGTGTCTTTGCTGCCGGTGAGGCCGAAGATGCCGCCGGAGACGTCGAGTTGGTCTACGTAGAGTGGGCGGACGCGATCGCAACAACGTATGTTGCTCAAGTCGTTCTGGAAGAGATGGGGTACAATGTCGACCTGGTTTCGGTCAGCGCCGCCGCGATGTGGGAAGGCGTTGCCTCCGGGGATGCTGACGCTATGCTCGCGGCATGGCTGCCCGGCACCCATGGCGAGTATCTCGAACAGACCGAAGATCGGGTGGATGTGCTCAGTCCGACCGTGGAAGGTGCACGCATCGGGTTGATGGTACCAACCTATGTCGAAGCCGACAGCATTTCAGACCTGAACGGTTATGCCGGCGAGTTCGGCGGTGAGATCATCGGAATCGATCCGGGCGCCGGCATTATGGCGGCTGCCGAAAACGCGATCGATGCGTATGGTCTCGACTACGAGCTGATCGAAGGCAGCGACGCCACTATGACCGCAAGCCTTGACGCCGCGTACGCCAACGAAGAGTGGATCGTGGTTACCGGCTGGACACCACACTGGAAAGAGGCTGCCTACGAGTTGAAGTATCTCGATGATCCGGAGGGATCGTTCGGTGGCGAAGAGGTCGTCGCCGCGGTTGCGCGCGAAGGACTGGCCGAGGAGATGCCGGAGGTGCACGCATTCCTGGACAACTTCTATTGGACCATCGACGAGCTTGGTGAGATCCTGCTTTGGAACGAAGAGGACGGCGCCGAACCGCGCGAAACCGCCGAGCGTTGGGTCTCAGAGAACCGCGACACTGTTGAGTCCTGGATTCCCTGATTTGGATGCAAAGAGCACAAATACGACCGCGCCTCCGGGCGCGGTTTTTTGTAGCTCGTTTGTCACCTGGCGATCCGTTACGCCGCAGTGACAGGCATCGGCGCATGGACACCCCGTCGCATCGCCGGTGTGGCGCTACCGGCCGGCAGCGACTTCGCCGGCGGCGCGGATAATGAGCGGTTCGCTGTTCGGTGTCACTTCGACTACCAGATCCCTTCCGCTCGGAAGATCGGCCGCAAGCCCGCCGACAAGCTCGATCGGGATCGCACCTACCTCGTCGCGTGCCGAGAGGCGCACCGTCAGCGGGACACCGACGCGATTCGCTCGCTCATCCCCTGAGATAGCCACCGACACCTCGTGTTCTCCGAGCGCCTGGAGCTCGATCTCCGCACGTTCGCGGTGTCTGATGTAGGCGGCGACCTCACCGAACGGTGCTATCCATAGGTCCCGGCTCTGCAGCCCTTCGATAATCGCGGCCAGGTCGATCGGCCTGATCGGCTGCCAACCGATACGCGGGGGGCCGAGCGAGCCGTCGTCGATGCCGTGCAAGGTCACGACAGCCCAGCCTCCCTCGGCGTACAGAGCTTCGGCCAGCTCGATCCAATCCTCGGGAGGATCTACCGGCCGAACCCCGATCGCATTGATTTTGTAAAGATCCGGCGGCGTCGCGCTCGATGGATTCGTCTCATGAAGTGAGCGGTATTGATCGGGTATTGCCGCCCCGCCTCGCGCGGCGATGTACACCTCTTCGGCGATCGCCCGGACTTCGCTGGTGCTGCGAAAGTAGGGCCACGACATCGAAACCACCTCGACGTCGGAGAGCTTCTCTTCAATTCGACGGCGCGATTCGGTCAGCTCGTACTCCGCATCGGCCCCGGAACGACTCAAATCGGCGTGGGTCGCCCCGTGTGCCCCGATCTCGTGACCGGCTTCGGCGAGCTCGGCGGCCTCGTCCCACGACATGAGCCGACGGACCGTACCGCTGTCGTTCCATACTCCGCGATTCATCAGATGGCTGATAATGAAGAATGTTCCGCGAACGCCGTACTCCTCGAGTACCGGAGCGCCGAGGGCGTACTGATCCCATGTGCCGTCGTCGAAGGTAATGCTCGCCGCCCCACCGGCGAATCCTCGCCAGGTGGCGATCTCCACATCGAGCGAGTCCTTCAGCGATGGCTCTTCGGGTTGTGGTTCCGGTCTCGGCTCGGGAGTCGGCTCAGGGATCGGTTGCGGCTCGGCGGCGACTTCCGGTGGCTCCTCGCGCGCCTGCATGGCCGCGCACGCGATTACGAATACCGCTATCACAATGCAGAGCCCTGCAATCTTGATATAGGCCGGACAGCGATACGCGTGGAACTTCCGGAATAGCACACCCACCGCCTATACCGTATGGGCGGTTGCTGCTCCTGTCAAATGACGTACCCGGAAACCGACTCGCGCGAGCACCCGCTATGAACGCATCCGCGTACCGCGACGTACCAGCTGCAACCCGACGCCGTACGGATCGCGCAGCATGATCATCGAATCGTCACCGACTTCCTTATACTTCTCGGCGACCGTTGCGCCGGCGGCTACGAGCTCTTCCGCGGCGGCGCGCGGGTCTTCGACCTCGAAGGCTACGTGCAGTGCGAGCGGGTCGGTGGCCGCGAAATCGATACGGCCGGCGTTCTCGTTATTGTACAGCTCGAACACCACTGTACCGCCGGCGTCGGCGAGAAACGCCATAGCCCCGGGAACCTCGCGCACTACGTGAAGCCCGAGATGCTCGACGTACCACGCGACCGCTGCATCGCGGTCGGGAACGTTCAGCGCGACATGCTCGAATGCTGCTTTAATCATCACTTTCCTCCGTAACGGCTCAGGCGCTGCAGCCGCTCCAGCGCCGCTTCGAGTGTCTCGCGTTTCTTCGCGAAATGGAAGCGGATGTATCGCCGCTCATCCTCACGGAAGAAGCTCGAGCCGGGAACGGCGGCGACTCCGATCTCACGAACGAGCCACTCGCAGAACTCCGTGTCGGAGTCCCACCCGAAGCCCGATATGTCAACCATGACGTAGTACGCCCCTTCGGGAGGTGTGCAGTGCAGTCCTGCGGCGGATGCAGCGGAACGTATATTGGTTCGGCGCCCGAGAGTATGGCGTCGGCGGTGTAGTTCTCGTAAAACGGGGAGAAGACGATCACCTTCTCTCCCGGGTTGCAGACGGTCATCATCGAGACCATCATCGCCTCGGTACTGCCGCACGTGACTACGATATTCCGGTCCGGATCGATCTCGATCCCCATGCAGCGGGACTGCTTCGCCGCGAGCGCGGAGCGAAACCGCGGCGCACCCCACGTTACCGCAAATTGATGCGGACCCGTGCCGCTCACGCGCTCGAGGGCGTCGGTCAGTTCCCGCGGAGGAGGAAAATCGGGGAACCCTTGCGAGAGGTTTATAGCTCCGTACTGGTTCGAAAGCCGCGTCATGCCGCGGATAACCGATTCGGTGAAGTGCTCGAGCCGTTCGTTCAGCGGGCGCATGTGCGGCATCGTACTACGAGCGGGCCGGGACATCTACCGGCCGGACATCTACCGCATCGAGCCCTGAAGCTCGTCGAGCCCTGCGGAACCGGGGTGCAGCCGCTCGTACGGAATATCGCCGAGCGGCGTATCGCTCGTCTCCGACAGCTCGTGCATCTCCGGCCGGTCCGCGTGACGGTGGAGAAGGCCGGTGAGAACCTCTCCCCGCTGGTAACCGCGTTGAATACACTCGTGGGCGGCGACCGCGTCCGACGGATCGAAGTCTTCGGTGCTCACCTGCCGGGCGTGGTCGCGCGTGTACTTGTAGCTCTTCGTCGAGCCTTCGTGGTCGTTGA
>SLAN01000082.1 GCA_007126865.1 Spirochaetales bacterium
CGGCTCGTACACCGCCTGGAGACCAGCGAGCTGTTCACACGAAGTCTCTATCGCAACGTGATCGATCAGGCCGAGGTTGTCGGAAGATTGCCGATGAGCTTCGATGCGGCATTCGACCAGTTCTGGGTCGGGCCGAACTCGGATCTGATCCTGATCGACCGCGGCAGCCGACAGCTCTTTCTCTCGATGATCGGCGGTCGACGCACCGACGAACCGGCGCGTGGGTTACCGATGCTGCATCTTCCGTCGGAGAGTAGCGTCGAAACGGTTCTGTGGTCACGCGACAATGTCATTACCGTACTCGTTTCTACTGAGCGCGAGGGGAAGACGATCGGAAGCGTCCGGCGGATCGTCGTCGACGAATCTCTTGAGGATCTGACGTTCACCAGGCTCGAGGCGGACGCGGAGACACGCGAAATATCCCGGTCGCCCGACGGAGCTCATATTGCATTGCGTACCGATGACCGTGTGATCGTTCGCCGGCATGACGATTGGCGTAGCGCGGGTGAGTTCCCGGCCGATCGTCCGATCACGACTCGGTGGATTGACAACGAACAGCTTTTTATGGCCGACCGTTCGGTACTGAGCGTGCTGTCCCTTACACGCGGCGACAGGCGCATTCTCGGATTCACCCAGGCAGACCGCGTCGGATTCGACCCCGAACGGCGGCGAATCCAATTGGTGCGAAACGAGCTATCTGCGACGGTGAATGAGGACGAGTTCGATATTCGTGATTCCGGTGCACAATTCGCCGAACCGGCGACCGTTGACGATCGCTATCGCGTCTATCTCGATACACTCTCCTCGCGCAGTTACCGGAATCATATACTCGTGCGCAGACTCGAGGCGGTTGAGACGTCTCCGCTGCTCGCGTTCCCGGAGCAGCGCTACGAGCCGTTCCCCGAAGAGGACGAGCCGGTGAGTTTCCGGACCTTCTCCCACGGCTCACGAGTACGCGGGCGGCAAGTGGCGCTGGTGGTCAATGCTGTGCATGGAAGTGATGGGCTCACGGATGTGCTCCGGGCACTCGACCGGTATTCGTTCGAAGCGACGTTCTTCGTGAACGGTGATTTTCTGCGGCGCAATCCGGATGCCGCACAAGCTATTGCGGAATCGGGGCACGAGGTGGGAAATCTCTTCTCGTCATACCTCGATCTCACGGATGCTGCGATCGGCGTCACCGAACGATTCGTGCGACAGGGGCTTGCGGATGCCGAAGACCTGTATTTCGGGATCACCGGTGACGAGCTGAGCCTGCTCTGGCACGCACCGTACTATAACACGAGTGGAATGGTACTGGATGTCGCCGAGGACGCCGGATACCAGTACGTCGGTCGAGATGTCGATTCGCTCGATCGCGCCGCGCGCTTCACCGCCGAAGGGGTCGATCCGCTCTTTCGTCCCACCGCGGAGCTCATCGAGCGGATTATCGAGCGAAAGAAGCCAGGGTCGATCGTCGATGTAACTCTCGGAATTCCCGGCGAGGATACTCCGTTCGGAGGGAGACCCGATTATCTCTTCCAGAGACTCGATGTGCTGTTTAACTCACTCGTTTCCCGCGGCTACTCGGTTGTACCGGTGTCAACACTGATCGAACGGGCGAGATAGGAATGTATTGGAGGGGTAGAGATCGTTATGAGCTATGATGCACGCAGCAGTCAGTTGAATGCCTATCGGGAGACCCGAATCCGTACCGCGGGACAGGGGCAGATGATCGTAATGCTCTACGATGAGGTGATAAAGCAACTGGACGAAGCGGTATCGCTGCTCGACCAGGAGACGAAGAAGCTTGACACCGTGCATAACGCGATTGTGAAGTCTCAGGAGTGCATCACCGAGCTGACCGTCGGCCTCGATCTCGAGAAGGGTGGACAGCTCGCGCAGACACTCTTCGACCTGTACCGCTACTTTCACAGCGAGCTCACCGATGCAAACATGCAGAAGGATCCGGCCCGCTTGAGAGCCGTACGGCGAATGATGAACGAGCTTCGCACCGCCTGGGTCCAGATCGTAACGACTCACCCGGCACCCTCCGAGGAAGAGCGGCAGGGACGCCCGACTTCCGGCGGCGGTGTGAATTTCGCCGGTTGAGGGGTACGCCGGCGGCGGGAGTTCGGCCGGCTGATGCACACCCCGAAAGGACGCTATAATGCGGTATGAAGTCCGAACCGCTTTATCTCCTCGACGGTTACAGTCTCGTATACCGAAGCTATTTCGCTTTCATCAGGCGCCCGCTGCGCAATCCGAAAGGTGAGAATTCGTCGGCTATCTTCGGGTTTTTCCGCTCGCTCTTTCAGTTTCTGCAGTCGTATGAGCCGAGACACTTCGCCGTCGTGCTCGACTCGAAGGGACCGACATTCCGGCACGAGCAGTTCGCCGACTACAAAGCGACGCGTGACAGTACCCCCGAAGAGCTTACGGCGCAAATTCCGGTGATCGAATCGATCCTCGAGGCGCTCGGTGTGCCGATGGTGCGTGCGGAGGGCTACGAGGCCGACGACGTCATCGCCACCCTCTGCACCCGGTGTCGCGATGCGGGACGACACGCCGCGATCCTCTCCGGCGACAAGGACCTGCTCCAGCTCGTCGGAGGCCCGGTGACGGTACTCAAGCCCGAGAACAGCGGGTTCAGTGAGCTCGACCGGGAGGCGGTGCAGGCGAAGTGGGGTGTCTGGCCGGAGCAGATCGTCGACTATCTCGCTCTTGTCGGCGACAACTCGGATAATGTACCCGGTGTTTCCGGAATCGGACCGAAATCGGCGGCAAAACTCCTCTCAGAGTACGAGACCCTGGACGGGATATACGAGCATCTCGACGACATCACAAGCGAAAGTCAGCGCCGAAAGCTGATCGAAGGACGCGACAGCGCCTACGAGAGCAGACGGCTGGTGACGCTCGCCCTGGACGCCCCGGTAGACGACGGCCTCGATCAGTTCGATGTGCCCGCTACGCTCGATTACGGGCGGGCAATTCCGTTCTTCGAGGAGCAGGGAATGTCGAGCATCGTGCGGGAGCTCAAATCACGCACCGGTGCAAGCGGTGATCGCCCGGCGGCGAGCGGGAACGGCGCTGCCGCCGCTGCCGAGTCGAACGAATCGACCTCCACCGATCGCGAATCCGATCGGCTCGCCGCCCGACTCGGTGCGATCGACGGCGAATATGAGTGTGTACGCGATCTCGGTACACTCGACCGCTGGGTGGAGGCGGCACGCTCAGCGAAACGGTTTGCGTTCGACTCGGAGACCGACGGGTTGGACGCAATGGTCGCCGAGCCGGTCGGCTTCTCATTGTCCACCGAACCCGGTAACGGCTGCTATATTCCGTTGCGCGGCCCCCGCGGCGCCGTGCTCGACGAAGCGGAAGTGCGGCAGCGATTGCAACGGCTCCTCGGCGACGAAGGGGTTACCATCATCGGCCAGAATCTTCAATACGACTACAAGGTACTCGCGCGGTGGGGCGTAGAGATGCGAGGGACGCTGTTCGACACCCTGGTCGCCGCCTGGCTCATTGATGCGACGGCGAGCAGCTACGGTATGGACAAACTCGCGCTCAGCTTTCTCGGCTACACCACGATCCATTACGATGATGTGGTGCCGAGAGCGCCGCGCGGTGGCGAACGCGAGACCTTCGAGAGCGTCGATCTCGACACCGCGACCCGGTACGCTGCCGAGGACTCCGACATCACCCTTCGGCTTGCCGATGTATTCGAAGCGCGCTTGCGTGAGGACGGGCTGGACCCGCTCGCCGATGAGCTGGAGATGCCGCTTGTTCGTGTGGTGGCCGAGATGGAGCGCGAAGGTATTGCCGTCGATACGGAGGCGCTCGAACGGTATTCGGATGAGCTGGTCGAGGAGCTGGAGGCGATCGAGCAGGAGATATACGGTCTCTGCGGGCACGAGTTCAATATCAACTCGACGCAACAGCTCCAGAAAGTGCTGTTCGAGGAACGAGGGCTGAAGCCGATTCGTAAGACCAAGACCGGTTACTCGACCGATACGTCCGTGCTCGAAGAGCTCTCGGCCGAGGATCCGGTTCCCGAGCGTGTCCTGCGTCATCGGACACTGAACAAGCTGAAGAACACCTATGTCGACGCCCTGCCGAAACTTGTCAACGAGGAGACCGGCAGGATACACACGAGCTTCAGCCTGACCGGAACCGCCACCGGGCGGTTGTCGAGTCGATACCCGAATCTACAGAACATCCCGATTCGCGACGAAGAGGGTCGGCGTATTCGCAGCGCGTTCGTGCCGGCGAACGGAAATGTGTTCGTGAGCGCGGATTACGCGCAGATAGAGCTCGTCGTACTCGGTCACCTGTCCGGTGATCCCGGACTGGCGGCCGCCTTTCGCGAGGGACGGGACGTCCACAGTGCCACCGGTGCGATGATCTTCGGGGTCGATCCCGAGCAGGTAACCGCCGAGCAACGTCGTATCGCAAAAACGATCAACTTCGGGGTGATGTACGGTATGTCCGCCTTCCGCCTGAGTCGGGAGCTGCGCATTCCGCGCAAGGACGCCGATCACTTCATCCAGAGGTACTTCGCAACGTATAGCCGGATCAAGGAGTTCGTCGAGGAGTGTGTCGAACGGGCCAAAGAGCGCGGCTATACCGAAACAATGCTCGGTCATCGACGCTCGCTTCCGGAGCTGAAAAGTCGGAACCGCGCCGAGCGTCAGGGGGCCGAACGCGTTGCGGTGAACACGCCGATTCAGGGCAGTGCGGCGGATATCGTGAAGCGAGCCATGCTGCGTGTCGACGGTCGACTGCGGCGTGAACGGTTGCGTGCGCGGCTCATCCTCCAGGTGCACGACGAGCTTATGGTCGAGTGCCCTGTTGACGAAGAGGCCGCAGTGCGCTCGATCCTCGAAGAGGAGATGCCGAACGCAGTCGAGCTCGACCTGCCGCTGCGGGTCAGTATCGAAAGCGGATACAGCTGGGGGGATTTCCACTGATGGTCGTCGGTATCGCCGGCCCATACTGTTCCGGCAAGAACGAGGTGGCGAGGCGCCTGGTCGAGCGGTACGGATTCGCGGAGATTGACGTTGACCGCGTCGGACATGAGGCGCTCCGTCGGAACATTGCGCACGTAGTAGGTGAGTTCGGCTCCGGAATCGTTGACGGCGGCGGCAACATCGATCGCCGGGCGCTCGGCCGAATCGTGTTCGATGACAGAGAACGTCTGGAAGCGCTGGAGCGGATCGTGCACCCCGAGATGGTGCGAATCGTTTCCGCGGAGGTGAAAGCGCGCCCTGGTGAGCGTTTGCTGATAAATGCTGCGCTGCTCGTGTACATGCGACTCGACGAGCTGTGCGACGCGGTTATCGCCGTTCACGCGCCTGCGATCGTTCGCGTGTTTCGCGCGCTTAGAAGGGACCGACACTCGTTCGGTGCAATTCGCAGGCGGATGCGTGGCCAGAGAGGACTCAAATTTCACTCCGATCGTGTCGATACATGTACTGTGCGAAACGTGGGAACACGCAGCTTGCTCGACAGACGCGTGAACCGGATCGCCCGCAGTCTCGGCCTTGCCGAATGTCGAACGGAGTTTAAGCAGAACAATGGATCATCGTAAGCTACTGATAATAATCCTCTCGGTTGCGCTGTTCGTAGCACTGATTCTCGGTATTGCGCTGCTCGCTTACTACCCCGGGGCCGAGGAGGAGCACATGGCGCAGCGGGAGCGGCAGGAGTTCGATCCCATCGAGTTCGTACGTCGCTCCGAGGATCCGGAACCCGAGCTGACCGATGAGGATGACGACGACTTCGTGATCATCTACGGGACGCGGGAACCGGATGACGAGATCGCCGTTCGACCGGGCCCGGAGGAGCGTGAGGTTCGAGAGCCGGCGAGGCCCGAGCCGGAGCCCACCGAGCGACCGGAGCCCGACCCGGAGCCATCAAGGCCTGAGCCTGAGCCCGATCCCAAACCGAGGGAGGTACCCGAACCGGCTGAACCGGAGGTTCGTGAGCCGGCGGCACGGCCCGCACCCGATCGGCCGAGCCGCGAGTACTGGATTCAGGTGATTTCCTCGTCCAGCCGCGACACCGCCGAAGCGGCGAAGGCACGCCTTCGTGACCAGAGCTTCGGAAGTGTCATATTCCCGGTTACGGTTGAAGGCAGGAACTACTACCGGGTTCGCGTCGGTCCCTACGATAGCAGGGGCGAGGCAGATAAGTTCCTCGAATGGGTGCAGAACCTCGACGGATTCGAGCAGAGCTACGTGTCGCTTGTTACGCGTTCATAGCGCTACCGGCCGTATCAAACGACGCTCAGATCTGGAAATCGTGAACCGCTCCCCCGTCCCGCTTCCGGGTGATATACTCGGAAGGACGGTTGTAGACCTTGCTTCCGGGTGGGACCGAGCTCGTGATCCAGACGTTTCCGCCGATCACCGAGCCCGCGCCCACGGTAGTCTCGCCACCGAGAATGGTCGCTCCCGCGTAAATCGTGACGTCGTCTTCGATCGTCGGATGACGTTTCGTGTTCGCCTCCTCCTTCTTCACGCTGAGAGCGCCGAGCGTGACGCCCTGGTATATCTTGACGTTCTGCCCGATTACCGTGGTTTCGCCGACGACCACGCCGGTGGCGTGATCGATGAAGAAGTAGTCGCCGATTGAAGCTCCCGGATGAATATCGATGCCGGTCCGTCCGTGCAGACTCTCACTCATCATGCGCGGCAGGAGCGGTACGTTCCGAGTCCACAGCTCGTGCGCAATGCGATGAATCATGATCGCCTCGACACCGGGATAGGCGAGGATGACCTCTTCATGTGACTTGCTTGCCGGGTCACCGCGAAATGCCGCCTCGACATCCATCTGAACGCGACGGCGGATATCCGGAAGCGCCTCCAGCAGCTCGAACACTACTCGCTCGGCTTCGTCGCGGGAGCTTTCGAGCTCTTCTCGCTCGCTCAACGTGTCGCACGGTACCGTTCCCTTCATCCTCCGGCGAAAACAGATGCTGCGCTGTGTCTCGACGACGAGATTGCGACAAACGCGGTTTATCGATTCGGAGATCGAATAGCGCAGGTCGTTCCAGTGGTGTGCGTCGCTTTCCTGGAAACCGGGAAATACGATCGATTCGAGGTCGCGAATGATGCTCTCAACCCCGTCGCGAGAAGGCAGATTCGGCCCGTCGAGGTGATTGATCCCCCCGACCTTCTGATACGAGTCGAGCATACTCGAGACGATGGCGTCGATCCTGGAATGCATAACGGGGAAAGTATGCGCAGCGCAATCTAGCAGGGTCAACCCGGGAGTTTGTCGGACATATGCGCCCAATATTCAATTCCGAAGTGAAGTCCGACCAGCTCTTAGCGCATTCTATCGCACGAAGCGGATCGAGTGCACCGTGAGCCGGGTCCACGGTTTTTGCACGAAGCGGGGAAATTGGTTAGCATACCGACATGCCCGACAAGACCGATGCCGAAAACTCTCACCTCGACTGGACCGAGCAATCACGTGAACCGGTGCTCAACGCGAAGATCTTCGACCTCGTGCGATCGCGACGCACGAGTCGTGACGGGCGGAGCGCCGAGTTCGTGCTCGTCGATTGTGCTGATTGGGTGAACATAGTCGCGATAACGAAAAACAACGCCGGAGAGGACTGTTTTATACTCGTCCGTCAGTATCGCCCCGGTGGTGAGCGGCAGACGCTCGAGTTCCCCGGCGGCATGGTGGATGCGGGCGAGCAACCGATAGAGTCCGCCGCACGCGAGCTCGCGGAGGAAACCGGATACCGCGCGAAGTGGCTCGAGCAGATCGGAAAAACAAACCCTAACCCGGCATTCATGACGAACACCGTGCACACCTTCCTGGCTCACGATATCTCACCGATCGACGGGCGCCGCAATCTGGATCAGAACGAAATTGTGGATGTGGAGATGGTCCCGGTGGAGCGACTTGCGAAGCAACTGGAGCCCGACTTTTTCGCACACGGTGTTGTGATCATCGCGCTGTACTGGTACGAGCACCATGTCAATCTACTTTGACATCGACCGGCTGATCTATGGAACCGCCATCGCCGTGACGGTTGTTCTCACTATCGCCATCGGAGCGTTCGTGATCGAAGCGCTGCACAATGTGTACCATGTAGGTGACTGGCATATCGGGCCGGTTGCGCGCGTACTCGTCGTTCCGGTGGGTGTGATCACCTTCGCCTTCGCGATGTTCGTGCCGCTGATCTATTCACGGGCTCGAGAGAAGCTGCGAATGGGGGAGGTCTTCTTCTGGATCAGCAGCGTTCAGTGCTTTGTACTCGGGGCTGCACTGATCGGGCGCAGCTATATTATCGCTGCGGTGGCTGACGCCGATGTAGATATCGTCATAGAGCTGCTCGGCGGGCGCGAGTGGACGATCGCAACCGTGCTGCTCGTAATCGCCGCGGTAATGGCGGTGTCCGCGGTCATCGCTCGCCGGCGTACTCATTCGTTCATGCGATAGAGGCGCCGGTGGGAGAAAGCTACGCTTCCCCCACTTGCAGCATTGGCCTTTTCCAGAAAAGGCATAGAGGCGCCGGTGGGAGAAAGCTACGCTTCCCCCACTTGCAGTAATGGCCCTGTCGCAGAAGGGCATAGAGGCGCCGGTGGGAGAAAGCTACGCTTCCCCCACTTGCAGCATTGGCCTTTTCCAGAAAGGCATAGAGGCGCCGGTGGGATTCGAACCCACGAGTGGAGGTTTTGCAGACCTCTCCCTTAACCACTTGGGCACGGCGCCGGACTGGAATGCTTAACGCCTATTACCATAAAGCAATCGACGGTCGGAGTGCAAGCGTCGGAGCGCGGGCGGCCGCAGTCGGGCCCACCGTCGTCTCGCCCCATCGGCCCCTCCGTACCGCCCCGGTTCACGGTCAAGATGCCTCGTATTCGGCGATATGTCGCTCGATTACCGAAATGCCGCGGCGCCAGAAATCAGGCGAGGAGATGTCGAATCCGGCGCCCGCGGTGACCTCTTCGGCCGAGGTGCTGCCGGTCATCTCGAGCAGCCCGCGGTAGCGGTTCGGGAACTCGTCGCCTTCCCGTTCGTAGAGGCCGTACAGGCCGATACCGAACAGCGCTCCGAATGCGTACGGAAAGTTGTAGTACG
>SLAN01000267.1 GCA_007126865.1 Spirochaetales bacterium
CCCGTCTTCATGATCGACGAAATCGACAAGCTCGGCGCGAGCTTTCAGGGAGATCCGTCGAGCGCGCTGCTGGAGGTCCTCGACCCCGAGCAGAACGTGAGTTTTCGCGATCATTACCTGGACTTACCGTTCGATATCTCGGGAATACTTTTCATCACCACCGCGAATACGATGGATACGATACCCACACCGCTGCTCGATCGAATGGAGGTTATCCGTATCCCGGGCTATATCGACGAGGAGAAAATCGCGATCGCGAAGAAATACCTCATTCCGCGCTCGCTCGAACGCGCCGGGCTGAAGAAGAGCTCGGTCACGTATACGAAGAAGACGGTTGAAGAGATCGCCAACGGGTACGCTCGAGAGGCGGGAGTGCGTAACTTCGAGAAAGCGCTCGACAAGATCCATCGCAAGATCGCGCGGCAGACTGTAGAGGGTTCGGTAGAAGAGAAGGTGAAAGTCACTCCGGAATGCCTGCCGGAGTTCCTGGGCCAGCCTGTTTTCCGTGAAGACCGAAGGAAGCGCATCACACGCGCCGGAATGGCGCTCGGACTCGCGTGGACGCCGTACGGCGGCGACACGCTGCTCATCGAAGCGGTTAGAACGCCGGGCAAGGAGGGCTTCAAGCTCACCGGAAAGATGGGCGAGGTCATGCAGGAGTCGGCGAACATCGCCTACACCTTCGTCCGCTCAGTCGCCGAGCAGTACGGTGTGGAGCCGGATTTTTTCGACCGGAACCATATCCATCTCCATATTCCCGCGGGGGCAATTCCGAAGGATGGCCCATCAGCGGGAATAACGATGGCCACGGCACTGCTGAGCCTCGCAATCGGCAAACAGGTAGCCGGAAACGTCGCGATGACCGGTGAGCTGTCGCTGGTCGGTTCCGTGCTCCCGATCGGCGGACTGAAGGAGAAAACGATCGCTGCGCGTCGCCACGGTATCAAGAAGGTGATCTACCCAAAGGCGAACGAAAGCGATCTTTCCGAAATACCCGAACATATTCGCAAGGGAATTCAGTTCATTCCGGTCGAGGAGATGGTCGAGGTAATCGATCGATTCTTCGGTAAATAACCGGACGTTACGAGGTGACACTACCGCGGAAGGGACGCGAAAGAGGTCGGATGTGAGATGGTTCGCCAGGATATACGCGATCGGTCGGGTTGCCGGCCGGCGTGCCTTCGCCGCGCTGCTCATAGGCGTTGTTACGGTCGCAGCGCTTGCGATCGCTGTGCGATCCGAGTCGAACGGTCCGAGCCGGGCGGCATCCCGGGCTGGTGGCGCTCGCAACCCGGAGTCAGCCGTTTCGGCTGCAGCCCGCCCGCTTCCGGCCGCGCCTACCGCCCGCGCAGGGCGGGCCGCGCGTACGGCAGTTGACCCGGCCGGCGAGGCGAGCTGTGATCCGAGCACCGTCGACCGATTCCGTGCGGGCGACACGACGGAATCAACGATGGAGCGTATTCGCGAGAGTCCTCGCCGGTTCTGCTGGTCGCTCCGTCCGGTACTCGCCGAGTCGGACGATCTGCTTCGACTTGTCGACCGCGATCACGGCCTCGAGCCCGGCTACGAACCGACAGACCTCGTCTCCCTCGCCGAAGCCCATCCGGAGATTCCGCTTCGGACCGGTAACGAGCGTCTCACCGCTCGAGCCGCCGAAGCGCTTGCGGACATGGTGCTCGCTGCCGAGCGAGACGGCATAGAACTAATGGTCTCGAGCGCGTACCGCGACTACGAAACCCAGCGGCAGCTGCATGAGTACTGGATTGAGCGCCTCGGGCGGACGATGGCGGAGGCGCTGAGCGCGCCGGCCGGCCACAGTCAGCATCAGCTCGGGACGACGGTCGATTTCGCCCCGGTCGGCAGGCGATTCGGCGAAACACCTCAGGCCGAATGGCTCGAGCAGCATGCATGGCGCTACGGCTTTTCGCTCAGCTATCCGGAAGGGTACGAGACGATGACCGGCTATAACTACGAGCCGTGGCACTACCGATATGTCGGCTTTGCGGCGGCCTATCTCGAGAGAGAGTTCTTCTCATCGGTGCAGCACAAGATGCTCACCTTCCTGCATGAGAACTCCCGTGACCGGCGGTCGGTTGCGTTTCGATTCCACCGCGGAGGTCCCCGGTGAGCGCTTCCGCCAACGGATCGAATGAGGGACGACACCGCCCATCGGAACCCTCGGCACTCCTCGAGAGTGGAGCGCTGTTACACCCCCTTTCGCCCCATCACCCGAGTTACATCGATCTAATCCGATATCTGTACAGAATCAGCGGAGCAGCCGACCTCCCGGCACCACGCGCAGCCGAGCACCGAATCGCAGGGTTCGTCGGCGTGCCGCGGCATATCGTGTTCGTACTCGTCGACGGAATGGGCCTGAACACCGGCGATCACTTCCCTCGGGGAGGATTCCTCGACCACGGATTCGCCTGCGAGATGCGCGCACTCTTCCCATCCACTACCGCGGCGGTGCTCACTTCGACCGCGACCGGGTTGTGGCCGGCGGAAAACGGCATTACGGGATGGTGGACCTGCATTCCGGAGTACGAGCGCGTAGTCCTGCCGCTGCCGTTCGTTGAACGGGAAAGCGAGGAGCCGCTGTCTCAACTCGGAATCGAGTACGGCGATCTCGTTCCGCACCCGCCGCTGCTCGATTCTCTCGACCGCGAGGCGTGCAGCTTTGTCCCTGCCGAAATCGCCGACGGATCCTTCACCACATGGGCTCGGGGACAGCGACCGATGGCGGCCTTCGGCTCCCTCGGCGAGCTCGGTCGAAACGTAACCGATTTCATTGATTCGACCGGCGGCCGAGCTTCCTTCAGCAATATCTATATCGGTGCGGTCGACACGTTGAGTCATAGCCACGGTTACGATGCGGCGGAGGTCGGAGAGGCGATACGGCGCATCGACGGATTTCTCGACCGTCTCGCCGGCGAGCTTCCGAGCGACGCGCGTCTCGTCGTCACCGCCGACCACGGGCAGATCCTCGTGGACGACAGGCGGCACACGATCATCGACCGCAATCACGAGTTGATGCGCTTTCTCGAATATCCGCCGAGCGGCGAAGCGACCGTGCCCGTTTTTCACGTCAAATCCGGGCGTGAGGACGAGTTCTGCGACGCGTTCGCGGCGAGCGAAGCCGGCCTCTCATTTAGTTTGCTCGAAAGCGAGCGCGCAGGGGCACTCGAGCTCTTCGGACCGGCACCGTTCAGCGATGCGATGCGCCGGCGGCTCGGCACGTATATCGGTATCGCCACGGACGCGGCGCTGCTCGACTACGTGGCGGCCGGAGGGCAGCCGTTGGCGTTACGAGGAGCCCACGGCGGCCTTCGCGCCGATGAGATGCGCATCGGGCTATTCGTCAACTCCTAAAGGGTATAAACTGCCTGCACGCTATGGGTTTAAGCAACAGCATTACCGAAAGACTGGAAAACGTGGCGGTTCGCATCCCCAATGCGCTGATACCGGCTCCGGAGGTCGACCTCGAGAAGTGGGCGGTCCTCGCGTGCGATCAACACACCTCCGCCCCGGAGTACTGGGACCGAGTCGAGCAGTTTGTCGGCGCAGCGCCGTCGACCCTGCGGTGTATTCTCCCGGAAGCCTATCTCGAATCCGGCGACGTCGACGAGCGCATCGAGTCGGCCCACCGTACAATGCGCCGCTATCTCGAAGACGGAACACTCCGACATGCCGGCGAAGGTTTTGTGCTTGTGCGGCGAACGCTGTCGGACGAAACTGTTCGTGATGGGCTGATGGTTGCCCTCGATCTGGAACAGTACGATTTTCGCCCGGACTCGCGCACGCCGATTCGTGCAACCGAGTCGACGATCGTCGAGCGCATTCCTCCGAGAATGCGGATCCGCAACGGCGCGCCGCTGGAGTTTCCGCATATCCTCGTACTCGTCGATGACCCCGAGGAGACCCTCATCGAACCGCTCATCCGGCGTCGGGAGAGTTTCCGGACGCTGTACAGTACGTCGCTCATGTTCGACGGCGGGCATGTCGGCGGATATCTCGTCGCCGAGGAGAGCGCGGTCGAACAGGTCACCGAAGCGCTGGAGGCTCTGGCGGATCCGGAACGTTTCTCCGAACGCTACGGCACGAAAGAGGTCATTCTCTTCCCGGTCGGCGACGGCAACCACAGTCTCGCCGCAGCACGTCGCTACTGGGAGCAGGTGAAAGAGGGCGGGGCTTCGGCCGATCACCCTGCCCGCTTTGCCCTCGTCGAGCTGGTGAATCTTCGAGGCGCCGGATTACCGTTTCATCCGATTCACCGAACCGTCACCGGAGTCGATCCGCAAGCCGCGATGACCGCCCTCGAATCGAACGGATTTCGGCGGCAGTCAACGGACGCCGATAGCGCCGACGATGCTTCGATCGTAGCGTTGCATGCTCCCGACAACGTGGCTCACTTCCGCAGCGAGGATGATAAGACGCTCGCCGTCGCTCAAGTCGATGAGGTAATCGCCGAGCTGAACCCCGGGAAGGTCGACTACATTCACGGGGCGGAGGCGGTGCGTGCGGCGACCGAACGAGGGGAATCCGTCTTTGTTTTGCCATCGCTCAACCGTGATCAGCTGTTACCCACGGTACTCGAGAACGGGGCACTGCCGCGAAAGGCGTTCTCGCTCGGCCGTGCCGAGGATAAGCGCTACTACCTCGAATCCAGGCATTTGATGTCAGGCGGTTCCGGGGTACAATGAAGACCATGGGGCGACGTACTATCGCCGTTCACCTGCTGCTGTTCCTCGTGACCTTCGCCGCACAGGCGTCGGATGGGGTTCGTCCGGTTTTTGCATTCGTCGGTATTCACGACGAGGCTGGGCATTTCACCACAGCGGAAATCAGAGTTCTCGAGAACCGGTTAACCTCCGAGCTCGTCTCGATCGCCGACCGTGAAGGGTTCAGCATAACCATACCGTCGAATCGCGACGAGATTCTCCAGTTTCTCGTCGACGATCCCGCCGACACCCCGCCGGGGTCGCTCTCGCGGCACGTAAGTGCGTACGCGGTGGTCGGAGGTGAAATCGGCCGTCGTGCCGACTCGATCACCATCGAGCTGCGAAGTGTCCGCGTGGAAGACGATGCACTTCTCGCGGTATTCAATGCCCCGTTTGACTCGATACAGAGCGCGCTCGGGACGGTAGTCGAGATCGTCGCCGGCGCGGTCGGCCCGGCGATACCGTCGATCGCCGATGAGAATCGCGTCACGCCACCGGCCGGTGAGACCGATGTCGCCGTTCGAGAAGAAATCGCACTCGAAGATCTCATCGGTGAATGGTCCGGAGATCAGGGATTAACGACCGTGGAAGTATTCCCCGACGGATCGGCGGTGGCCAGCCTGAACGGTGTCGGCACCATGCAGCTGCGGATCACTATCGACGGCAACGTTGTGCGGGCCGTTCAGGATGAGCCGAACGCCCCGAGAATGTACATGACGTCATTTCCGTATACCGTTGCCGTCCAGATGGTGGATATAGCCCGTCCGGTGCAATGGGAGTTCACGCTTTCGGAGGACGGTACAACCCTGCACGGGGTCAAGGACACCACCTTTTTCCAGATCAGCCGCGGTCGCGTAGTGTGGGCCGACAACACCTACTCTCGTGAAGCTGTCTGGACGCGTCTCGAATAGGAGAGGCGAGGAGCACGCGGTTTCGAGGAGCTGCTCCGGGCCGATACGGATTGTGGGGCAGCTGTTCCGTTTGTCTCCTCGTTCGGGCGTTGTTTCGCTGCTGCTCGGCGTTGAGCGTCCGATCCGCCGAGAGCTGTTTGCAGCGCGAGGATGCCACCGGCAATTACAAACGCCGCCACTCGCAATGCCGGCCGAGGATCGGTATAAGCGAACGATCGCAAGAGCACACGGCCGGGACTCGGGGGCGCCGAAAGATCGGGTACCGTACTCAGAACCAGGCGGTACTCGCGGGGCCGATAGTACCCGAGTGACCGGGCATGTAGCCGGAGCAGATCCGAGCTCGTGCGAAGCGCCTCCATCTCGGTTGCCAACGACTCGCCCCGGCGCTGGAGATCGTCAATGTTGTGCCGGATTTCGTCGTAGTACTGCCGCCGTGCCGCATAACGGTTGAGACCGGACGGGCCAAAGAGGAAGGCAAGGATCAGATATACGACGACTCCGCTTGCTGCGGCTATCAGGACGTGTTTCGGGTACATCTCTATCCTCGGATAACGGCAGCGGGACCGAGTGTCTTTAGCCGGTTCTGTCCTCGGCATTTCCGCCCTCGACATCCGCCCTCGACCGTTCTTGACACCCGAATGCCGGCGTCGTAGTCTCTAGAATTGCAATCATGCTGGCGCGGCTTGTGCCGATATCTACACATAGGGAGATGTTCTGCATGGCGGCAGACGAAGAAAAGGGCACCGATCGGCACAACACGAACACGCTTTCCGGTTCGGCAACGGACGAGGCGTTCGACTACTACGGAGTCTGGGTAAAGTCAGGTCCCGAAGATGTTTCCGATAGCGAGGAAGACGATTCGGACGGCATATTCGACCTGGAGATAACCGACGACGACGATACTACCTCGTCCGAGTCGATCGGGATTCCCGACGCGGATGACTCCGACGAGGATGCCGGCGAGCTCGCCCGCCTTTCGGAGGAAGAGGAAGCATTGCTCGCGGATCTGGAGAGCTCGGACAGCGACATCGATACACCGTCGGTCGATGAGACCGGCAGTGCGCCTTCGGAACCCGAGCCGTCGGGGGATGAGCTCGAGTTTCGCTTCGCCGAAGGAGAGGAAGAGCTTCCCGATCTCGAGCTCGACGACAGCGACGACCTTTCGCTTGACGAGGACGAAGTGCCGGGCACACACGGGTTTCCCTCGCAGGAAGCGGGCGAACACGACACGTCCGAAGTGCCCGAGTCGCAACGACCGTCCGCGTCCGAATCCGAGCGAGGTCCGGTGCGCGAAATCGAGCTGGAGGCAGCCGACAGCGCCGCAGACTTCGACGATGTATCGGCTGTCGCCGGTGAGATGAGTGAACCTACCTCCGCGGACAGAGGCAGCGGCGGATACTCGAAGGAAGCATTCGATCGCATACAGGGCGAGTTAACCGACATCAAGTCCGAGCTGGCCGCGTTGCGGAGTGAGCTCGCCGTGCTTCGCGGAAACAGGGCGTCGGGTTCCGAGCCACAATCGCAATCGGCCGCCGCGACGACACACTCCCCCGCCGGTGAGCTTCCCGTAGAAGACAGTGAACCGGTCTTCGACGGCTCCGAGAACCGGGACGAGGGGCTCGTTTTCGAACCGGAAGGTTCGGAGGAGGCGGCACCGGGGCAAACCGAAGAGGACACCATCGGAGAAGAGTCGGAGGGTGGTTTTTTCGAAGAGGAAGATGACGAGACCATCGCTCTGACCGGCGATGAGCTCGACAACATCCTGAACACCGCAGAGTTCACCGAAGAGGTAGGCAAGCCTACCGATTTCGACGACGGCGACCTCGATCTCGATCTCTCGACGCTCGAAAGCAACGACTACTCATTCTCCGACGACGCGATCGAAACACCGGAAGACGAACCGCAATACGCCGATACCGAGCCTGTAGCCGAGGACGAAGCTTTCGTGTTCGAGGACCAGTCGGTCGAGGGCGATATTCCGCCCGAAGTCGATCAGGACGATTCGTCGGCGATAGGCGGGGAAACCTCCGAAGCGCAAGGCGCTGAGGAGGACATCTTCGGCGCAAGCGACGATGAGGTCGATGTACTCGCGAATATGGATATCGACTCAGAGCTCGCCGATATCGATGCGCTCGACGACGAAGAGCCTCCCATTGGGCCGGAGACGGCCGAGCACGACATGTCGCTCGACGATGTGCAGGCGGCGGCAGATGAGTCGCCGACAGAGGAGCGGGACACCGGCGAATCGGCCGCATCTGTCCGGCCGAGCGAGCCGGAGGAGATGTCCGGAGACTCAACACCGCCGGAAGCAGATCAGATCGACAACAGAACCGGCGGCGGAGCCGAGGAGCTTCCCGAAAACCTGAAAGAAGAGATCAAGTCGGTACTCAGCTATATGGATCAGCTCCTCGAGTCTCTTCCCGAGGAGAAAATTCGGGAGTTCGCACATTCCGAGCATTTCGAGGTCTATAAGCGTCTTTTCGAGGAACTCGGACTGGAGCCGTAGTCATGGGGCTCATGAACCGTGTGCTCGACTCGGCGAGCGGCGGAACGCGCGCCCCGCGGAAGCCGAACGACGATCAGCAGACCGTTCCGGTCGGGACGTCCGATGGTTCACAAGTCCTCCAGCGCGTGTTGGCCGCCATCGAGCAAATACAGACAGGGCTGGATGCTCCCGCGGCAGTTCTCAAGCTTCTCCAGCGCCCGCTCGGCATCAACCGCGGTGCGTTGTTGATCCGTGACAGCTCGGATAATACGTTCAAGCCGTGGGCGCATGTCGGCATAGACCCCACCACACGCTATCGTCTCACTCTCACCTACGAACAGACTCGCACCCTTGTGCCGGGCTTCGCAACAACACTTCACGCTCACAACCGCGAATCGCTGGTACCGTACCTCTCGTTTCGCGAAGCGTCGAGATTGGAAAGCGCGTATCTCGCCCGGCTGCACTACCGCTCCCGCCTCGCCGGGCTCCTTGTCCTCCTCGATGCCGGGATCGCCGGAATGGAGACGGGAAACCGCGAGATGCTGCTCACCGCCATCTCGGAGCCGATCGGCCGTGTGCTCGTGCGCTCGCGCGAATGGACACTCGATCGCATGTATTCTCCGCTTCGGCTCGATCCGGTCGATTTCCAGCGGTCGGTTCGCTATGTCGCTGAAGAGCTCGATCCGTCCGAACGAACTCTGGTTCTGATCCGGGCTGAGACCGCATCTACGACCCAAGCGATTTTCGAACGGACCCGGCTCTACGATTCTCAGCGAGCCGCGTTGGATGTGCGTACGGTGATAGCATCGTTGCTCGGAGGAACCGGCGATGTCTGTATAACCGAA